>JAATGJ010000184.1 GCA_015654695.1 Chitinophagales bacterium
CGAACGAGGAGCCAGATAGACCAGCAGGAATGACTGCGTCCACAATGCCCCCTTGGGGCCAGGCATTCCAAACAAAATATGAAGAATAAAGGATCATTTAAATTGAGCAATAGGGATATAACCTAGTTCCAGAACTACTCGGGCTATTCCACCTTTCAGAATGCGTATGAACCATTTACAGTAAAATGGGATTCAAGAGTAGTGCGACTGAACTTTAGCTGGCGGTTTGGCAAAGCTATGAAACCGGTCAATCGCTCCGAAGGAGGAGCGACCGACGAGATTAATCGTGCAGGGAACGGTAATTAAGGCATACAATAGAATGTGCAAGGTGAATAATTGAGGGATTCGGTGAGTACAATTCAAGGTAAGTTTATAAGAAATTGATTACAATATATGTACCTGGTTGGGGTCGAACCCTTCCGGTCCGCAAAAAGGATTACTTCGGTAATCTTTTTTGTTTTTTATATTTTTGATGACCATGAAAAAAATCAACCGGATAACCCGTGGGATAAAGCTGATTGCTTTCCACATGTTCTTCGCCACTTTATCTCTTTGCTGCAATGCCCAAACCGGCAACTACAAAAACCTACTCCTTGCACTTTCCAAAACCGAACACACACTCGCTATCATAGACCCGGCTACCTTAAAAATTCTCTCTAAAGTACCTGTTGGAGAAGACCCCCACGAAGTGATCGCATCTGCGGATGGTAAAACAGCTTATGTAACTATCTATGGCGGCGGCAGCCTGCATACCATCAATATCATTGACCTGGTGACGCAGAAAAAGAAACTCGATGCAGATACAAGACCGCTTTATGGCCCGCATGATATAGTGTATGTAAATAATAAGATATGGTTTACTGCCGAAGGCTCCAAAGCTGTAGGTCGCTATGACCCTGTTGCCAATAAAATAGAATGGAGCATGGGCACCGGCCAGGACAGAACGCATATGCTACATGTAACCAGCAATGCGAATAATATCTATACCATCAATATCAATTCTGGCACAGTCAGCATACTTTCCAACTCACCCACACAAAATGGCAGGGAAAATTGGACGCAAACCTTAGTCCCGGTGGCAAGGGGTTCGGAAGGGTTTGATGTGACACTTGACGGCAAAAGCCTGTGGACTGTGTCTGGCCAGGATGGTAGCATTTCCATCATTGACCTGGCGGGTAAAAAATCAGACACAACAATTGATGCCAGGCTGGTTGGAGCAAACCGGTTGAACTTTACCCGTGATGGGAAGTATGCATTGATTGCCAGCTTACGCATAGGCCAGTTGATCGTGTATGACGTGGCTGCGCAAAAAGAATGGAAGCGTATTGATATTGGGAGCGGGGCTGCCGGGATACTGGTACAACCGGACAATAAACGCGCATTTGTGGCTTGTACACCGGATAATTATGTTGTAGTGATTGACCTCGATACCTGGGAAGTGAAGGGCAAACTGGATGTGGGAAGAAATCCGGATGGATTGGCATGGGCGGAGGCAGGCACGAAGTGAGAGGCAATAACTTTCCACCAGATCTACGGGTGATGAAAGAGATATCAGCTTGACGAAACGAATAAGTTATTTTTGAAACAAAGTATTGTATCTGTGACTTCTGCATTGACGTGTTTCCTTATATTTGACAAGATTTGCAGTTACTTAATGAGATGATAGGAAATTTAAGTGAGTAATTAATGAGCAGAGATTCTGGGGAAACGCTCAAAATAAAATAAACTAACTTGCCCGTTGAGAATATCACCGGGCATCTTTATTGGCGATCATTTTACAGAAGAATAATATTATAAGTCAGGAAAAGGGTTTCAGCCAGGCAAAGCATTTTCAGGTTACCAGTTATAATTAATATCAATGAAAAAAGCACTGAAGGGATTTTACCTCCTGGTATCATCTTTATTTATTACGGTACTGCATCTTCCTTTTGCATTCGGGAAAACATCTCCTGCATACAAATTAGCCCCCGGGCCGGTTCTGTCAGCTAAATCATCCACTACTGATTCACTTCACCTGATCACATCTATCAGATCTGTATATGACAGCCTCCATTTGGATATTTCCGGTCTTAGCCGCCAGGCGTTTGAATATGCACAAAAGGGATGGGAAAAACTGATCGAACAGGGGAAGATCATCAATGAATCTGTAATGGCCATTGTTGATTTCAGCCAGCCTAGCAGCCACAGAAGATTGTATATACTGGATATGAAGAATTATAAAGTGCTTTTCAATACATTGGTAGCCCATGGAAAAAATTCCGGCAAAGAGTGGGCATCTTCTTTTTCCAACAAACCTTCTTCTTACAAAAGCAGTCCCGGGTTTTATATTACCGGGGATACGTATATGGGCAGTAACGGTTTTTCATTACGCCTTAACGGTATTGAAAAAGGAATCAATGATAAAGCCTTTGACCGGGCGATAGTGATGCATGGTGCTGATTATGTAAGCGATTCCTATATCGAGGCGCAGGGATATATTGGCCGCAGCCAGGGTTGCCCGGCTGTACCGGCAGAAGAGGTTTATCCTATTATTAATACTATAAAGAACGGAACCTGCCTGTTCGTTTATGTTCCGGATAAGCGTTATGCTTCACGTTCTCCATTGCTGAAAGGATAGTTTGTTAATACATTATACACATCTTCCCGGTTGCAAATGGCATGTAACCTCTCCTCATCATGTCATTATTATATAATCCTTAATTTAGCGCACATTTACTGACCATGCCTACAAATGCCAACAGACAATTTTTGGATTTCGAAAAACCGGTCAAAGACCTGATAGACGAAATTGAGAATGCCCGGACAAGGCAGGAAAAGACAAAGATTGATATGACCGATCTTATTTCCCGGCTGGAGCAGAATATCCTGGAAAAAAGAAAAGAGATCACGGAGAACCTGACCAGCTGGCAAAGGGTGCAACTCAGCCGCCACCCTGACCGGCCTTATACATTGAAGTATATTGATAAGATGACCAGCAATTTCGTGGAGCTATATGGCGACCGCAATGTAAAAGATGATAAAGCAATGGTAGGTGGCTTTACCAGCCTGGATGGCGAAACCGTCATGATCATTGGTCAGCAAAAAGGGATCAATACCAAGATGAGGCAGCTACGCAACTTTGGTATGGCCAATCCCGAAGGATACAGAAAAGCGCTTCGCCTGATGAAGCTGGCCGAAAAATTCAACAAACCCGTCATTACATTAATAGATACCCCCGGAGCTTATCCCGGCCTGGAAGCCGAAGAAAGGGGACAAGGCGAAGCCATCGCCAGGAATATATATGAGATGATCCGGCTGAAAGTACCTGTTATTTGTGTGATCATTGGTGAAGGCGCCAGTGGCGGTGCATTAGGTATTGGGGTAGGAGATAAAGTATTTATGATGGAGAACACATGGTACACGGTGATCAGTCCGGAAAGTTGCTCATCTATTCTCTGGAGAAGCTGGGAGAAAAAGGAAGTAGCAGCCGAGCAATTAAGATTAACCGCAGATAAGATGCTGGGCTTTGGTTTGATAGATGGTATTATCCCGGAGCCGGTAGGTGGTGCGCATTGGGACTATGATGGTTCGGCGCAGATTCTTAAAAATTATTTGATACCGGTGTTGAAAGAACTGAAGCAAATGTCAGCAGAGCAGCGAACCAATACCCGGATTGAAAAGTTTGGCAGGATGGGGTTCTGGGAAGAAGAGTAAAACCCCTGTCCCCTAAAGGGGGACTCAGGATGAATAGTTCTTTAATTATTGATAGCTGTTTAACGCAAATACAATTTTTATTATTTGAGGGGCTTCAGTAATTCTATTAGTTTTTGTTGCAAGTTTATACCCCGGATTTGCCGGCCTGGATGAAAATCGTGGGATAGGAGAGCGCTCTTCATCATTTTGTTCGCTACTCAGCAAATAAATACTCAATATTAAATTTTCAATATTCAATTCACATGTCGCTTAGAAAAAAATTCACTGGTACGGGTATCGCTATCGTTACACCATTTGATACTGATGGAAAAATTAACTGGGATAGCTACAAAAAATTAATTGAATTCTGGATAGAAGGAAAAGTGGAGTATTTGGTAGTACTTGGTACAACAGGTGAAAGCGCTACTGTACATGGTGAGGAGAAACAACAGGTTTTTTCTTTTATTGCTGAAACGGTAGCGGATCGTTTGCCATTAATAGCGGGTATCGGTGGTAATGATACGCATGAAGTAATTGAAGGGTTTAAAACATTTGATCTGAAAGGATATGATGCTATACTTTCCGTAGCTCCTTATTATAACAAGCCCAACCAGGAAGGACTGTTCCGGCATTATAAAGCGTTGAGTGATGCTACACCGCTTCCCATCATGATGTATAATGTCCCTTCCCGTACCGGGCAAAATATTACAGCGGATACACAATTACGAATTGCCCGTGAGTGCCTGAATGTTTTTGCTACCAAAGAGGCCAGCGGCAATTTTGAACAGATACACCAGATCATTAAAAATAAACCGGCTGATTTTATGGTCATCAGCGGTGATGATCCTGCAACACTACCGATGATAGCAGCCGGGGCTGAGGGGCTGGTATCTGTTGTGGCCAATGCTTATCCAAAAGATTATGCAGAGATGGTCAGGCTTTGCCTGGCCGGTAAATTTATTGAAGCACAAAAACTCCATTATAAATACACGGATATTATTAGTTCCATGTTTGCCGAAGGCAGCCCAAGCGGTGTAAAGGCTTATTTAAGCGAGATGGGACTTTGTCAAAATACTTTCCGGTTACCCGTATGGCCCGTAAGTCCCACGCATTTGGCCAGGATCAAAGAATTAATGAAGGGTGTACGATAACTTATCAAAGGGCATCGGTTGGCAGAATAGGTATTCTTTGATCAGAGTTTCTTCTACTAAGTATGAAGCCTGTAGTAAAACAAAATAGAAGTAATCCTTATGCCCGGTTCATGGTTTTACCTGTGCTTTTAAAATTTATGTACCACAAACAGGTCAGCAGAGTTAAACGTACAATAAAGAATGATAAAAGCAATCCACTTTCCCGCAGAATTGAACGGCCATGAACTGGATGAGTACCTGGCAAAAGGATGGTTCCGAATGGGGCAAACCATTTTTACTACAGACTTGCTTCCAGTCAACGGGAATATACATCCGGTTTATTGGCTCAGGTATGTGGTTCAAAAGGTCCGTTATGGTAAAAAACAGGAACGACTTTTTGCCATTAATAAAGACTTTTCAGTTTCTATCAAACCATTCCTGCTGTCTGATGAACTGGAATATCTCTATGCATCGTATTTGGCGATCATTGATTTTGATGCGCCACCCACGGTAGAAAGTTTTCTTCTCGATGGAAATAGCGCTAGTCTCTATGAGACCCAACTCATCGAAATAAGAGATGCAGGCCGCCTGGTGGCCGCGGGTATATTTGATAATGGTGAAAATAGTATAGCGGGTATCATGAACTTTTATGATCCTGGCTATAAAGTAAAGAGTATGGGAAAATACCTGATGCTGCTAAAGATCAATTATGCTATTGCCTCAGGCAAATTGTTTTATTACCCCGGCTATATTGCTGGTGGGTTTTCAAAATTTGATTACAAGCTTTTCCCGGATCCTGCTGCTGCGGAACTTTTTGATTCAAAAGAGGAGCAATGGATAGTTTATGAACCGGCTTCCCTGCCAGGAACTATTGCTTTCGATGTGGATGGTTATTTACCTGAAGAAGGGTAGTGTTATTGGGGGGGCAATTGAAATATAATGATTCAGAACAGCAGGACGAAGCAATCTGGCAGGAACTTTATCTTTAGCAGTTTTGCTGCTTATATTTTTTACCCTGATTATGAATCAGCCATACTAACTTGCAGCCCCAATAGCTGTACTATGCTTTCAGCATCAACGATAAAACTCCTGCGGATACCCTTCTCTTTTTTCTTATCGCCATTGTATTTTTTTGCATTAGCACAGGTACCGCATATTCATTGGGGCAAAGCCGCGTTGATATTTTTTATCCTTCACTTTTTAATTTACCCGGCCAGTAATGGATATAACAGCTATATGGACAGGGATACGGAAAGTATTGGTGGGTTGGAAAAACCGCCGCCACCATCCCGGCAATTATTTGTTGTAACGATCGTATTAGATATAGCCGCTATCCTGCTGAGTTTTTTAATAAGCCCATTTTTCCCGGCTGTAATATTATTGTACATAGGTGCTTCAAAAGCGTATAGCTATCGCGGTATCCGGTTAAAGAAATTTCCGGTTATTGGTTACCTGACCGTTATCATTTTCCAGGGAGCGCTGACATTCTGGATCGTTTATTATGGCAGTAATATGGATAATACATTCTTTATGCCCTGGCAGGGGATGGCTATCTGTACTTTACTTATCGGTGGGTTTTATCCGTTAACACAGATATATCAGCATCAGCAAGACCTGGAAGATGGCGTAGAAACTATCAGCTACAGGCTCGGCTATAACGGCACCTTTATTTTTTGCGCCCTGGTGTATGCACTGGCCTGGGCATTAATGGCACAATTCTTTATTCATAAAGAGGAGGGGAATAAATTATGGATGGTAAGCATCTTTTTTGTTCCTATACTCGTTTATTTCACACGATGGTTCCTGCAGGTCAGAAAAAATAATAAGACCGCGAACTTTAAAAATACCATGACGATGAACTGGCTGGCTGCTACGTGTACGAATTCAGCATTTATTATTCTATTAATCTGGAGGTTGTTTGAGTAAAATAGTATCAATTGGTACAGCAGTACCGAATTACAGGCACAGCCAGGAAGACATCCTGGGTTTTATGCAGCGTGTATATGCCTTAAACGAAAACGATAAACGAAAATTAAGATTTCTATATCACCAGGGTGGTATTGATACCCGGTATTCTGTTATACCCGATTACAGCTTGCCAGCTGCAGAATGGCAATTCTATCCTTCGACAGAAAACCTGGAACCATTTCCTAAACTGGAAATGCGGATGAAATGGTATCAGCAAGAAGCAGCATCCTTGTCATTGAAGGCCATTCATCAATGCCTGGAAAATTTTTCCGGGGAAAAAATTACCCATCTTATTACGGTTAGCTGCACGGGAATGAGTGCCCCGGGACTGGACCTTGAATTATTGGAATTATTAAAATTGCCGGCTACTACATTTCGTACCTCTGTTAATTTTATGGGTTGTTATGCTGCCATCCATGCCTTGAAGATTGCCAATGCATTTTGCAAAGCGGATAAAAAAGCAAACGTATTGATAGTATGTACGGAACTGTGTACCCTTCATTTTCAAAAGGAACATACTGTTGATAATATCACCAGCAGTATGTTGTTTGGCGACGGCGCTGCTGCCGTATTGGTAACCGGTAATGACAAACAGGAAGGGTTAACCATTGATCATTTTTATTCGCTGGTGGCGCAAAAAGGAAAACAGGATATGGCCTGGGAACTTTCCTCCAAAGGTTTTTTGATGACACTGAGCAGTTATGTGGCGGATATGATAGAAGAAAACTTTGATGAACTGGTACAGGGAGCCCTGACCGATGCAGGTATGGATAAAGAGGAGGTCACTCAGTGGTGCATACATCCCGGAGGTAAAAAAATACTGGAAGCCGTACATAATAGTCTTGGTTTTACCAATGGACAGTTGCAGCCCTGTTATGAGGTATTAAAAGATTACGGCAATATGTCGTCACCAACTGTTTTATTTGTATTGCAAAAAATAATGAACGGGTTAAAAAATAAAGGTTCCAATAAAATTTTTGGCGCTGCTTTCGGGCCGGGGTTAACGATGGAAACTTTTATCCTGTCGGCATGATCAATCTTCGCCAGCGCAGTTACCAGAAAGAACTGATGGATGCAGATGATATTCCCTTTGATGCCATAGCGCAAACATTAAAGGAACTGAACATCATCAACACCCGGCTGGGTGGCCATGCCATTACCATAAAAGGTGTGCAGTCATTCATACAAGATCATGCTCCTGCCGTTGTCTGCGAAATTGGTTGTGGTGGTGGCGATAATCTTTTTGCTATTTATAAGTATTGTGCTAAGAAAAATATCCCGGTCACATTTATTGGTATTGATATCAATGCGGAGTGTATTGCGTTTGCAAAACAACAGTATCCGCAACTTCCCTGTCAATGGATATGCAGTGATTATGCCGCTGTTGATTTTGGAGATAATAAGCCCGGTATTATTTTTTCATCTTTGTTCTGTCATCATTTTACCGAGGAACAATTAGTGCCTATGCTGCAGTGGCTGCGGCAAAACAGCGATAAAGGTTTTTTCATCAACGATCTGCAGCGTCACCGGCTGGCTTATTATCTTATTAAATACATCACTAAGTTTTTCAGCCAGTCATATATGGTAAAAAATGATGCCTGCATATCGGTGGCAAGGGGGTTTACAAAACAAGACTGGCAGCAATTATTTCAAAAAGCAGGTATAGAGCAATATAGTATTGAATGGAAATGGGCTTTTAGGTTTTTGGTGACCTCGTCCCAAACCCTTTCCGGCCTATAAGCGTTTAGAACCCTGAATTATAAAGCAACGGATAAGCATGTAAGACCGTACATGAAATAAAAATGATTCAAACGGATATAAACAGTACAAAACAAGATGCTTTTGCCTCACCCACAGGAGAAGCAGAAGTATTTGATGCAGCCATTGTTGGCGGAGGGCTTGCCGGCCTGGCTTTATCCATTCAATTAGCCAAACTGGGATATAGTGTTATTTTATTGGAGAAAGAACAGTATCCTTTTCACCGGGTATGCGGCGAATACATCAGTATGGAATCATGGGATTTTTTAAAAAGTCTTGGTGTGGAGCTGGAAAAAATGAATGTGGCGATGATTACAGGGCTACAGGTATCAGCAGTGAATGGAAAAATAGTAAACCAAAAATTACCACTCGGCGGTTTTGGTATCAGCCGCTACCTCTTAGACCATACATTGGTGCAACTGGCAAAGACAGCGGGTGTGAGCATCCTTGAAAATACAAAGGTCAATGATATTATATTTGATACACCCGGATTCACCATTGAAACTTCGCAACAGAATTACCGGGCTAAGGTTGCCATTGCCTGTTATGGCAAGAGAAGTAATATTGATATAAAATGGAAACGCCCTTTCAGCGTTGCGGCCAAAAATAAACTCAATAATTACATGGGCGTGAAGTATCATATCAAAACGGATTTCCCGGTGGATACGATTGCCTTGCACAATTTCAAAAACGGCTATTGCGGCATTTCAAAAATTGAAGGCGATAAATATTGTTTATGTTACCTAACAACTGCGGGGAACCTTCAAAAGAGTAATAATGATATTAAAAAAATGGAACAAACTATTTTGAGCCAAAACCCTCACCTGGAAAAAATATTTGCTGAAAGCGAAATGTTATATAATGCACCGGTCACTATTTCACAAATAAGCTTTGATAAAAAAGAACAGGTGGAGAACCATGTGCTGATGACAGGTGATGCCGCCGGTATGATAACACCCTTGTGCGGTAACGGTATGAGTATGGCCCTGCATGGGAGTAAGATGGCTGCCGCTCATATCCATGATTTTTTACAAGGCAAGTTTTCACGAGAAGAAATGGAGAAACAATACCGCCTTCAATGGCAGCGGCAGTTTGCCCACCGGTTGATAACCGGTCGCAGGATACAACGCCTATTCGGCAGTCAATGGCTCACTAATTGTTTCATCAGCATAGTCAAACCTTTTCCCTGGCTTATCCGGTTTTTAATAAAGCAAACGCATGGCAAGCCCTTTTGAGAAGAAGTTAGGAGTAACAGGGTTATAGCTTCCTGCGTTTCCATTTCACAGCAATAGCGGAACCTTCAGTCACCAAAGGCGAATGTAATTGGTTGTTGCGGGATCAGCGTAATTGTGTAATTATAATAATTGCTGATGGCAGAGTTCTATAAGATTGCTTCGGCTTGCTGGCAAATAACATTCCTTTTCAATGATCCTTTCAGCAAGCCTCGCAAAGACGGAGACTCAGTACCTTGTGAGCTATTCCGGGCCCCGGAGTCTCCGTCTTTGCGAGGGCTGCCAGTAGTGTGCTAAATCATAAAGATTGCTCATGGCAGACCGAAGCAATCTTAATACACGGCCACTAACTCATCTACGGCCACGGATGCAGGTGAGGAGATATCATGCAAAGCATAGAGAATGCACCCGTTCATGGTAAATTCATGGGGAATGTGGCAATTAAGGGGATGCCGGATCTCTCACCGATATACAAACTGGCCTGAACTAACTACCCCAAATTAATTATTCTACCAGTTCAGCGATGTTGTAATTTACCTGCAAATTCCCCGAAGCTATGCGTAGGTTTCGCCGCTTAATAACGGCAATTGTTTTACTGGTTTCAGTGTATTCACAGGCGCAGGTTCAGCCCTGTATTGATGTAAGGGCCGACCGGAAAAATAATGCTGCCGGTCAGGGGGTCTATGATTTTAATAATAAATGGACGCCGGGCACTACATTGAAAGTAAGTTTCATGAATGGCAACGACTGGCAAAAAGAGAAAGTAAAGCAATATGCCCTGCAGTGGAGCCGCTATGCGAATGTAAAATTTGAATTCATGGCACAGGGACCCGGAGATATAAGGGTAAGTTTTGATAAACAAGGTTCTTACTCTTATATTGGTACAGATGCTAAAAACAGGAAAGCAGCCGAAGAAACAATGAACCTGGGATGGATAGTTGAAGACAAAACAGAGGCGCAACTAAAATCAGTAATACTGCATGAATTTGGACATACCCTTGGCCTTCTGCATGAGCACATGAACCCAATGAGCAATATCAAGTGGAATAAAGATGTTGTCTATGCCTGGTATATGCAATACCAGGGATGGGATAAGGAAATGGTGGACAGGCAGGTGTTTGACCGTTACAGTGTCACGATGACGAATAAAAGTTATGATCCGAAATCAATCATGCACTATCCTATTCCCGCCAACTTTACTACGGATGGATATAAAGTGGGAGAAAATTACGATCTGTCTGAAAATGATAAGAAACTGATCACGGAACTATATCCGTTCAATAAAATAGCATCGGAAGAAAACAGGACGACACGCTGGAGCAAGCTACAGGATTTCACTATTGAGTACAATGCAACGGAGAACGGGCAATTGGGTATGCGGATCAAACAGGATTTCATTATTTATAATGCACAAAACAGCAAATGTATTCTGGCTGTTTATTTTTATAATGCTGACGATGGCAAAGCCCTGTTGGACAAGAATGGCATTCAGGCGTCTGCTGACGGAAAAGTCGCTGCATATACCACCTTTACGCCGGCCTATCAGAATGCGCAGTACGATAAGCTCACCCTGTTCGTACCGTATGATGAACTGGAGCTCGGCAGTGGTAATTTCAGGTTGAAATGTTATGTGGCATTGTTTGATCCCGGTCTCAAACTGATCACTTCAAGCGGTTACCAGTATTTTACTTTTTCGCAGGGAATCAGCAGTAAAGAGGTAAAACTGTCAGTGAAGTTTGACGAAACCATGCGACAGATTGCTATCGAACCGGTATTTACTGTTGAGAACGCCAAAGGATTGAATTGCCATGCAGTAGCCTATTTCTATGATGAGAAAGGAGTACCACTGAAAGACAACAATAACCTTTATACAACACGCGATGGAACGGTTTCCAGCACAGTTGACTTCAAACCGGGATATAATGTTGCTTTATTCAATAACAGCCAGGCTGATTTTAAAATATATCTTCCGTATAAGGAACTTCATTTACCGAAAGGTTTTTATAAGCTGCAATATAAAGTCGTACTATTTGATGATAAATGGAATAAGATAGTAAGCAGTCCTTTGTATAGTTTTACATTTAATCAGGATTGAAAAAAGAAATCCACCTGTAGTAATATTTAATGGAGCTTGTTCATAATAGCCTTCAGGCCATTTGCTACCCCTTCAAAGTATTCTCCTCTTTTGAACGGGAGAATAAATGCGGTGTCAATTATATTCTTTGTTTCAATATCGGATAATACACTTTCGATCCCATAACCATTTTGAATCCTCATGGTGCGGTAACCTTTTGAGATGCCAATGGTAATGCCGTTATCTTTTCCTTTTTTCCCGACTCCCCAGGCATTTGCTATTTGTAATATGTAATTATCAAAATCTCTTCGGCTGGTCATGGAAGAGTCAACAGTAATGAGGGCAATTTGTATGGTAGTTTTTTCTTCATAAGCCCTGATCATTGAATCAAGGTAATTTTCCTGGGTTGTTGAAAAAATGTCTTCAAAATCATTTACAAAACCTACAGGTTGCGGTAAGGAATCTGTTTTATGATTTTGACATAAAGTCTTTGTTGCAATTGTCAGGGCGAGGCAAAGTAACAGGCATATTTGTTTATAGAAAATCATCAGCTGCTTTTATCAAAACTTACACACTCTTTCAACTCTTTCTCCGTATAGGCTACGTTATATTGTTTCAGCACATCATCCGGTACCCCATTCCACTGTGTGGGCTGGTTGCCTGCATATCCAATATCTTTTACACCGATCGCCGATGTATAAAACCCGGTAGCGGTCAGGTTGCGCATCAACGTAAAGAAAGCAACACCCTGTGTCAGCTCTTTGCTCTTCTTTGCTTTTTCGGGATAAGCGATCAGGTCAACCAGTTCAAGTTGCTGTTGTGAACTGCAATCTTTAAATGTTTTTTCATAACGCTTCAGGCATTGCATATCCAGCCAGCGGAGGCCGCCACGCATAGGCACCTGGTTTGAAGGCATATCTTTTACAATGAACTCAATGAACTCAGGCACTTTGGCTTCTGATGCGCTGCCACTTATTTCGTCTTTAGGAATAATAATATCTGCCAGTAGGGTAATCGTAGCCATTTCATGATCAGTAAAGAACTTTTCTTTGGCCAGCAACTCTTTTTCATACTTCAGTTCATCCGGGTTGCGGTCAAGATTGAATGTTGGTTCAACTGCTGCTGCTGTTTTCTTGTCATCAGTTTTACAACCGGCAATTACTGCTGGTACTGCCAGGGTACCTGTAGCTATTAGTTTTAATGATTTTCTTCTGTCCATAGAGCCCCTCCAACCTCCCCAAAGGGGAGGCTTTAGTTTACAATTGTTTAAAAAATTGTTTCATTATTTATTGAAAATTAAAATTAAGGACTCTTAAAGCCCCTCCTTTGGAGGGGTTTGGGGAGGCCCCTAAAGATTTTGCTTCTTCATTTCATCAACAATGTATTCACTTGCCCTCATGCTAAGCGCCAGTATCGTCCAGGTAATATTTTTATCTGCCTGTGAGACAAACTGCCCTCCATCCACACAAAATAAATTCTTACAGTCATGCGCCTGGCTCCATTTATTTAAAACAGAACGTTTAGGATCATTCCCCATTCTTACCGTTCCGCCCTCATGTATGATTTGCCCGGGTTTTGATATCCCATAATCATTTTTTTCATCATCATTGCCGCCCCATGTCACCACGGCGCCCATATTATGCAATATTTCTTTAAACGTTTCTTTCATGTGCTTCGCCTGTTTTATTTCGTACTCACTCCATTTTACATTAAACCGCAACACAGGTATGCCGTATTTGTCAACAACATTCGGATCAATTTCACAATAATTATCTTCTCTTGGTATGGCTTCACCCCGGCCCGACATGCCAACAGATGCGCCATAAAAAAACCGGTAATCTTCTTTTAATGATTTGCCATAACCACCGGCTTCTTTTGTTTTTCCGTTTACAGCATATTTGCCATTCAGTCCTTCAATACCGCCGCCAAATCCATAACCAGGTTGTGTCATGCCGCCAAAATATTCAATATGATAGCCACGGGGGAAATCCAATTTTTTATTATCTAACCACCACGGTGAATAGATATGTGCGCCACCCACACCATCTTCATTATATACTTTTCTGCCAAATAAATCCGGCATTACACCACCAACATCAGTGCCGGTTGAATCATGCAAATATTTACCCGCTACATTACTATTGTTTGCCAAGCCATTTGGATGCCTGTCCGATTTTGAATTCAATAATAATCTTGCGGACTCACAGGCGCTGGCTGCAAGGATCACCGTTCTTCCCATTACCTGGTATTCCATCATATCCTCTTTATTAATATAGGAAACGCCGGTAGCGAGGCCTTCTTTATCCGTCAGCACTTCACGTGCCATTGCATTAGGTATAATGTCCAGGTTGCCGGTTTTTTTTGCCGGGTATATTAACACATTGGTGGATGAAAAATCGGCCTTGGCCATACTGCAATTGCGGTTACATTGTCCACAGAAAAAACAGGCTCCGCGTTCAGTAGTACTTTTAATTGTTTGCGTAAGAATGGAGAGTCTTGAGGGAATTACATTGACACCTGTAAGAGCAGCGCCTTTTTTAAGCATCAGTTCATGCAGGCGTGGTTTGGGCGGTGGAAGAAAATATCCATCCGGATCATTTTCCAGGCCTTCGTTGGTGCCAAATACGCCAATCAATTGATCTATCTTGTCATAATAGGGCTTTACATCTTCATAACCGATAGGCCAGTCATCACCAAGGCCATCAATGCTTCTTCTTTTAAAATCTTTGGGCCCGAAACGTAAGGATATCCTGCCCCAGTGATTGGTCCTGCCTCCGAGCATTCTTGCCCGCCACCAATCCCAGTCTGTTCCCTGCGCTTTAGTAAAGGGTTCACCATCGAGATTCCATCCGCCATAGCAGGCATCAAAATCACCGAAAGGCCGGATCTTCGTACTGGCGCCACGTCGCGGCGAATCCCATGGGTTTTTTAACTGGGTAATATTCTTTTGCGGGTCATAGCTATAACCAGCTTCGATAATACAGACCTTTAATCCGGCATTAGCTAAGATGTATGCAGCCATTCCTCCGCCTGCGCCTGAACCAACAATTACTACATCGTATTTCTTAGGTTGTTTTTTAACCTGCAATTCTCCCATACAACAATTGTGTTATGAAGTGAAAATAAAAGACAATTTACAGTAATCATCTTTCCCCGGAAAGAATTTTTATGAAATTTCTGTACACAATCATTCTGTATCTTTAAAACAAATTTTATTCTTTCAATGAAGCGTGTAATTATGCTCATGGGTTTTATCACTCATTTCTTTTCCGGGAATGCACAGAAGATTGACTTTAATAAGTATCCTGTTTACAACGGTAACGATTTAGGATTGATTTATACACCCACATCTTCCATATTCCGGATATGGTCGCCTCCTGCAACGGAAGCTGAAGTTATTTTATATGACAAAGGGGATAATGGCAAAGAGTTGAGCAGGTATTCGATGACTAAAGGAAAAAATGGTGTATGGGCTACCAACCTGGAAGCAGATGCGAAAGGAAAATTTTATGTCTTCCGGGTAAAAATAAATGGTAAATGGTCAAATGAAGTACCGGACCCATACGCCAAAGCTGTGGGAGTAAATGGCAAAAGAGGAATGATCATAGACCTGAAACAGACCCATCCGCCCGGCTGGGAAAAAGATAAGAGCCCTGTTTTTTCTTCAGCTACGGATGCCGTCATTTATGAATTGCATGTGCGTGATGCAAGTATCGCCGCCAATTCAGGTATAAAAAATAAAGGAAAATTCCTTGGCCTTACTGAAACAGGTACTACAAATGCTGAGGGATTGTCAACAGGCCTGGATCATTTAAAAGAACTGGGAGTAACACATGTTCATCTGCTTCCTTCTTATGATTTTTATTCTGTAGATGAAACAAAGCTGGATAACCCGCAATACAACTGGGGCTATGATCCGTTAAATTATAACACCCCGGAAGGTTCTTATTCCACCGATCCTGCCAATGGCGCGGTACGGATCAAAGAATTCAAACAGCTGATCAAAACATTTCATGAAAATGGTTTACGGGTAGTAATGGATGTTGTGTATAATCATACCATGCTGACGGAAGATTCTTATTTCAATCAATTAGTACCCGGCTATTATTACCGTCAAACAGCTGATGGAAAATTTTCTAACGCCACGGCCTGTAATAATGAAACAGCCAGTGAAAGAGCGATGATGAGAAAGTTCATGCTGGAATCCGTAAAATACTGGGTAAAGGAATACCATGTTGACGGGTTTCGGTTTGACCTTATGGGTGTGCATGATATCGTTACCATGAATCTTATTTCATCAGAATTGCATAAGATCAAACCGGATATATTATTGTATGGTGAAGGCTGGACGGCAGGGGCGTGCCCATTACCAGATTCCTTAAGAGCCATAAAAGCCAATGCGGCAAAACTTGACAGGATAGCTGTATTCAGTGATGATATACGAGATGGCATTAAAGGAAGTGTATTTGAAAACAAAGACCGCGGCTTTGCCAGTAATAAACCCGGCATGGAAGAAAGCATCAAATTTGGGATAGTGGCAGCATGCAAGCATCCGCAGGTAGATTACAGTAAAGTAAATTATTCAAAAGCTCCTTATGCTGCGCAACCGTACAATACTGTCACGTATGCTGAATGCCACGACAATCATGTATTGTGGGATAAACTGGCGATATCAGCGCCTGATGCTACGGAAGCACAGCGAAAGCAGATGCACAAACTTGCTTTATCTATCGTGCTTACTTCCCAGGGTATTTCATTTCTTCATGCAGGCACGGAATTTTTGCGCAGTAAAAAAGGGAATGAAAATTCTTACAATGCCGGTGACAGTATTAATGCTATTGACTGGTCACTGAAATCAAAGAACAAAGATGTGGTTGATCTTGTAAAGGGATTGATCAAAATGCGGAAAGAACATCCTGCATTCCGGATGACAACTGCTGAAGAGATAGCTAAGAACATTCAATTTCTTGATAAGCTTCCTGCGGGAGTAGTTGGCTATACTATCAACGGAGCAGCTGTAAAAGACAAATGGGAGAATATCCTTGTACTATTGAACGGAAGTAACAACGAGAGTACTTTTATTCTTACGGCTGCCCGCCGTACCTGGAAACCGTTTATCGTAGAAAATGCATAAGCAACAAGCGATGTTTCTAAGACTGGACAAAAACCTCAATCATCAGTGAAGATCAATTTGAAGGCTTATAGTTGCCAGATATTTTATCAATAGTAAGTGAGTAAGATGAATGACGAATCCTTTTATAACATCTCATCGCTTTAACTAAACGGCTTTGCGTTTAAAGAAATAAATTGAAAAATACGGGATAAAAGGCATACCTTGTGCTTCTTGTATGTTATTGCTCTTCTGGTTTTTGCTGTGAATCCGCACTAAAACGCCCTGATGGCTTAACGTAAGGCAGGTAATGTATCACTTCTTAGTTGATAGCCTTACCATATTTTTAATCAAATTTTTTTTTACAAGTGTCATTTAACAATTTACAGCTCATAGAGCCTGTCCTGAAGGCTTTGAGCGAAGAAGGCTACACAACGCCTACACCCATACAGGAACAGGCAATTCCCAGTATTTTACAACATAAAGACCTGCTCGGTTGCGCCCAGACAGGTACCGGTAAAACAGCTGCATTCGCTATCCCGATCCTGCAATTAATGCACCAGGAGCAGCAAGCATCTCAACAGGGCCGTCGTGCTATCAAAGCGCTGATATTAACACCCACCAGGGAACTGGCCATACAAATAGAAGAAAGCTTTAAGGCTTATGGAAAGTATCTTGACCTGAAACACCTGGTTATATATGGTGGCGTATCGCAATACTCACAGGTAGCTTCTTTGCGCCGTGGTATTGATATATTAGTTGCTACGCCTGGAAGATTATTAGACCTGATGCAGCAACGTCATATTTCATTGCAGGATATAAAATATTTTGTATTGGATGAAGCTGACCGTATGCTTGATATGGGTTTTGTACAGGATGTACGCCGCATCATTGCAAAGCTTCCTGCCAGAAGGCAAACATTATTTTTCTCCGCTACCATGCCGCCGGAGATCCAGCAACTGGCTAATATCCTGCTGAGCAACCCGGTAAAAGTGGAAGTAACGCCTCCTGCATCTACTGTGGACCTGATACAGCAGTCCATGTACTATGTTGAAAAAATGAATAAAAGATCTTTGCTGATTCATTTGCTCCGCGATACAACGATAGAAACTGCTCTTGTATTTACCCGTACTAAACATGGGGCTGATAAAATAACAAAGGACCTGAGCAGGGCTGGTATCAGGGCTGAAGCTATTCATGGTAATAAATCACAAAATTCCAGGCAGTCGGCTTTGCAAAATTTTAAATCAAGAAAAACAAGGATACTGGTAGCGACTGATATTGCCGCCCGCGGTATTGATATTGATGACCTGACCCATGTGATCAATTACGATCTGCCCAATATACCGGAAACGTATGTACACCGTATCGGCAGAACAGGCAGGGCAGGAGCCAGTGGTATCGCTATTTCCTTCTGCGACTACGAAGAAAAAATGTTCCTTAGGGACATTCAAAAACTGATCGCTAAAGCGATACCTGTAGCAAAAGATCATCCTTTTGATGTTCCGCTTATGCATGGTACACCTTACCAGCCGGCAACACAGCAATCTTCCTCTTCCAATAACAATAATGCCCGCAGAAGCCCGGGTGGTGGTAAGAGATATGGCAGATCATTTGCACAAAGAGCATAAAGATTTTTAGTACATACTGATCATAAAAAACGGGTTGTTTAACAGCCCGTTTTTTTATATACCATTGGATGGAAATGAAACAATATTACTGTGCCACACTCTGATCTACATAAGCCGATACCCAGCCTACCTGCCCGTTCTTGACCAGGAAGAAACCTTTTGATTCATACACCGACTTGAACTGGCGCATGATTTTTAACAAAAGACCTGTGCCCGCCATCAGTGAGCGCTGATCAAATACGCCGTGCACCCTTTTTACTTCTTTGGCAATAGCGTCCAGATCAAGGTGTTTATCTTTCAGGTTATTCACTATGGCTGTATCCGATAAAGAAGCATAATTGCTGTACAGGTGTTCACTTAATTGCTGAACATCTTCATAAGAAACGGTCACCACGGAACTGCTTGTTTGCTCGGGTCTCAGTAAGGTAGCTGCAGCCCATGCGATGCCTCCGCTAAAAGCGATATAGTCATTCAGGTTGTAAGCGCCGCTTGCGTTGACTGCATAAATCAATTCTGAATTTTCAGCGCCAAGCAACACCCTGTATAACTGCCGGCTGTAATTAGCCAGTGTTTTATCATACTCATCCAGTCTTTTATCTGTCGCGTTAGCCGTACTCTTAGTACCCCAGTTTAACTGGAAAAGTTTAAAATCTTTTGTATTATCATCGCTTGGGAAATAACCGCCCTTTGTATTACCACTGCCGATATCAATAAGAAAAGTAGAGAACCGTTTGGACAAAGGAACAATGCCCAGGTGCGATAGCCGGGCTTCCTGCAATACATCAACTACTTCCACCTGCCGCGACGGCTCATTGATTTTCACTTTAAATGAATCAACAAGATTATTGATCCACCTGCTTTTGTCTTCTTTTTCCGCCTGCATTTTTACGCCACTGCTTACCACTGTAAATATCTTGCTCGAAGGAATATTGTATTTAGTAGCGGCAACAGTAAAAAGATTGCTTAACCCGTCTAAGGTAGCCTGGAAAGTAGGCTGGGTGAAAGAAATAAAATCCGTATTGACAGTAGTGTCTTTTACGATGCTGAACGATCCTGTCGCCCTGGCATCTTTGCCAAGTTCCAGCAAACTCATTTTAACTCCCTTGGAGCCAACTTCTATACCGGCATAGACAGTACCGCTTTCAAATTTTTGTTTGAAGCTATCCTGTGCGGATAAAAAATTAAACGCTAAAAGAACGGCTGCGCATGACAACAGTCGCCTGGTGTTAATAGTACTCATGGTTCGAAGGTGATTTGCCAGAAATAGAAAATTCAACACGCAATATTATGGAGACTGAGCATAGCAGCCGTTTATACACGGCATGTTGTGAAAAAAATGTGTTTAACTATGAAGGCGGTTCGTAGATCTACGAAAGGGCTGGGATGCCCTAAAATCCCTGCTGTATGAGAGTTTGGCTGTGCTTTTGAGGATTATCCGAATATACTGTTTAATATTCCTGCCAGGCGAACGCCGCCTTTTAATAACTGCTGGTTCATGGTTTCCAGATGGTCGAAGTTATACCGGTAGCCTAATTTTTGGTCAGGTTGTTTGATCTCATCATATAATTGCCCCGCTATCTGGTATGATTCAAAAAACCATGCTGTCATGGGCTGGCTCTGCCATTCACGCCGTTGCTTATTACCGGTATGATTGATAGCCCTGGCGTATTCAGTATAGCTGAGCTTCTGCATTTCTACTAATTTATCGTCCCATACGCTGTGCAGGTTGGTGAGTTCATTAAACCACAATACCCTGATACTATTACCGCCCCGGTCTTCCGGGTGACCAACGTGCATGGGCTGGTGAATATCGCCGGCAATATGTACCAGCAGGCGCAGGTACATTAGCTTTTTATCAGCAGCCAGTTGTTTATTCTTTAGCTCAGCAATCAGAAAATTAAGTTTGGCATAAGCATTGGCCCCGGTATCCTGCAATAGCTTTTTCTCTACGTCAGTAAATGTTAAGCCGGCTTTCAGGTTAACATAGTGCCAGGAGTACAGGTAATCGTATGTGGAATCGGATTTAATAAAATCCCCCCAGTTACTTGACATGGCGATTGATTCATCTCCGAGTATTTCTTTAATTGCAGTTCTCGCTTTGCGGGTCAGGTAGCTGTCAGCTATTTCACCAACAATACGGTGGCCATTTATTCCCCACCATGCCATGGAAGAGAAAGAGATAGAAACCAATACGATTGATAAGAGAAATTTTTTACGCAGATCCATGGTAGTAAAGTATTGACTCCGGCAAATGTATTAAATAACCATAAAACAATCGGACTGCAATGGCCTTACTGGGCGGCGGGCTTGCTGTTAAGCGGCGCACCCACTGCAATATCACAACGATGACCAGGTTGCCCGTGTGCAGGATTAAGTCCTGTTGCTGTAGTTTGCGGAACACTCAGGGGTTGCGTAGTTACAGGTGTAGTAGTAGTAGCCTGTGGTTGAATAGCGGCCTGGGCAGGTTTGCTATCCAGCGGCGCGCCTACGGAAATATCGCAACGGTGGCCCGGTTGTCCGTGTGCAGGATTAAGCCCTGCGGTTGAAACGGGATTTGATGTAGTAGCAGGAGTAACTATTGATGGCGCTGTTTGAACCCTGTTCGCGTTGGTATCACTGATCACGGGTGCAAGAGTTGCCGGAGACACCTGTATTCTTTCCGGGCCGGGCTTTGAATCATTTAAACACCCGGTAATGGTAAATAATACAAACAAGGCGGTCAATAAAATTATACTTTTCATTTTTAAAGGTTTCTTTTTTAGAAAATAATCATACGGATCAAGGCTCAAAATAAGCTTAATCTTTGAGTATATCAAGCGGTGCTGTAAAGGAAAAAAGCTGATCAAAACTTGATCCTGTCGTCTGCGCAATAATAGTAGCCCGGTAACCCTTCGAGGGCTGAAACTGTATCCGACTTTTTGCATTTTGGACAAATTACATGATCATCCTCGTCCACCCGCACAATCCCCTTATAGGTATAAAAAGTTTCCTCCAACTGATCGCTTTCAAATTCCGTGTAGGATCTTAAAAAGATAGTATCTGCTGCATGATGAGAGTCTATATAGAAGAAGTCGAAGTATTTTTCACCGGCGGGAGTGAAGCTTAATTTAAAATGGCCGCTTGTATCAATTTTGGCATTTGCCAGGACTTTATCATCGCCTTTTACAACAACTTCAAATGTACAGGCTCTTTTTCCATGCCCATGAACTACTAATTTTCCGTCAACATGAAGGGGATTACTGGCAGGTGTAAAGCTTACAAAGCAAATCGCACAGGCGATCATCATAATGGCAAACAATGATTTCATAAACTACTAATTCGTTAGCGGCGCCTTTTCAGCAAGCCAGTTATCAGTTCGAAAGGGACATAAAGGTAATCCTTCTTTACTGAAAATACTAGCGGTAAGGGTATTGCCAAAACCATAGCGTACATATACAGGTTGCTTCAGTTTTTTGTTCCAGGCGATGACCTTATCGTTCTCAATTTTTACTTCAGCCGGCAGCCATTCTTCTGTTTCCCCGGAAATATACACCCCGGAAATTATTTTATCTTTTGCCATCAGGCCATTGGGTGCGTTATCAAAACTTAATACCAATTTATCTTTTACTGTTTCCGATTTCTTAAACACCGGGCTTTTATAAGCTGCGATATTTTGATGATAATTTTCCGCCAATGCCCAGTTGGCCAGCCGCTTGCCTACTTCTGTTTTATCAGAAGGATGAATATTAGTTGCCGAGTCTATCTGGTCGGTGATCACCACCATACCTGTTCGAGGATGACTCATCGTTTTTGTTTGCTGCTCCTGCAACAAAGCGCCTTCATATTGTTTGCCATAATTATAAGGCGCTATCTGCACATAATAAAAAGGAATTACTTTCTTCCACTTTGCTCTCCATGCATCAATCATGGTGCTCATTAATTGTGAATACGTACTATACGTTCCCACGTTGGCTTCTCCCTGGTACCATATAGCACCCGCGATATTGTATTTGGTCAGAGGCGCCAGCATCCCATTATAATTAAGACCAGGTTTTACCGGTCCCCAAGGAACTTCCTGTAATTTTGCCGCTGCTGTTTTCAATACTTCATTGTTGTAAATACTTTCAGAAGGTGTCCATACTTCCGCTGGTGTACCACCCCAGCTGGCATTGATAAGACCAATGGGAACATCCAGGTCATGCTGTAATTTTTTGCCAAAGAAATAACCCACTGCACTAAAACCTTTCAGTGAATTGGAATCACAGACCTGCCATGATCCTTTTACATCATCCTGCGGATAGTCGGAAGCGGTACGCGGCACCTGGAAGAAACGAATATTCTTATTATACGCTACCGGTAATTCTTCTTTAATAAATTTTGCGCCGTTGTAATAGCTCCATTCCATATTCGACTGGCCGCTGCACAACCATACTTCACCGATCATGACATCATTCAAAACGATCTCAGCACCCGGACTGCTGATGCGCAATGTATAAGGGCCACCTGCAGTGGGTGTTTTTATTTTCAACAACCATTTACCCTGGTTACTGATTGTAACGGTTGAAGCAGTATTATCCCAGCTCCCGGAAATTTTTACCTGCTGGCCATTATATCCCCAGCCCCAGAGAGACACCGAATCTTTTTGCTGCAGCACCATGCCTGATGTTATAACAGCGGGTAAACGTAATTGTGAGAACGACGAAACAGATATAAGCAAACTGAACAAAAGGCAGGAAAGGATTATTCGCATGGCAGGAATTTAGCTATAAAAATAAGGAAAGACCGGGTATGTATATCTGTATATTCTTATTTATCTGCAAGGACAGGCAACGAGACATATCAACTAAAACATCATGACTGTATAAATCAGCAATATAAGAAATACAAAAATGTCAGAAACTAAGGCAAGTGTTTCGTTAGCACCTACAGGTTTCTTTATGATATGATTAAGTGCGGCGATCCCGTAATAAAGTCCGCTGCCAAAAGCGCTGACAATCCGCCATTGCGGAAGGAACAGTGAAATGACCCCGATTAGCCCGAAACATACATTTGCAAATCCCAGTTCTCTTACAATAGCATAAGCTGAAGTATCCTGGATATGAAATATCTCTTTAGCCGTAAAAGAAGGATTAGCAATTTGCATCACGCCTGCCAGTAATAACCGGAACCCAACTGCATAAAAGATGAACCATTTACCGGCTAATGCAAAAGAAATGGATGGATCCTGGTTTGTAAACCACTCAATAAAAATGGATATTGCCGGGAGAAAAATGGTTGATGCCAGCACTACGAATAGATATCGTTTATTAAGTCCGGTTGATTGTTGGTTTGTCATCATCGTTTATTTTTTCAAAATCTTAGAAACATTTGATGGTTAGGATTGGAGTGTGTTTCAGAAATTTTAAAGTCATGGCTTCCTGTAATAAGAAATCCGTTCTTTTTATAAAAATTAACGGCCCTCTGGTTTTCTTTCCATACAAACAGCCAGATTCCTGCCTGGTTATTTTGTTTTGAAAGGTCAATATTAAATTGAAAAAGTTCCAGGCCTATTTTTAAACCATAAAACTCTTTTAGTAAATAAAGGCGTTCCAGCTTTGTTATATTTTTTATCGGGCTGCTTGTATAGGGGGTATTAAAAATAATTTTTGAGTAACCTACGGGCCGCTTATCCCGGTAAATGATATGGTAAATATTTTTGGTTTCGCTTAATTCCTTTTTAAAGACATCAGTATTGTATTGTTCATTTACATAAACATTTATGTCCTCTGTTTTAGCGCTGCTTCCATGTGATTCTATAAAAGTGAGTTTTGCTATTTCAGAAAGTAATTGAGAATCATTCTCCCTGGCCTTAACAATGGAAGTCATAAAGAAAAATAATTAATATTCCATGATCTCGATCTTACGAAAATCAATGGGGTGACTATTTGATTGTAAAGAGATGTATCCTTCTTTTACTTTATCATCGCCATTTACAATAAATGTTTTACCAATGGCGTGAGCAGGATCATAGCGTGGATTTTCAAAATGCAGTATCTCTTCGCCATTTACAAAATGCCTGATCTTATCTCCCTGCACATCTATCTCCAGGGTGATCCACTGGTCGCCATGAAACGTTCTTTTTACTGTCGGGGCTGTGCAGTTAGATGCAGGCCGTTTATCATTTACCTGTACATAGGTACCCGATGTACATATTTCACCCGTAGGCCTTTCGTCTTTGCCATTGCCGCCATGCAGATTGTATTCTAAACAAACAGGGAAGGATTGGTTAAGCAACATGGATGCTGCTGATTGGCAATGATACTGTACACCACCGTCACGAAAACCCCAGGAAGGAGCGCCGGCAGTTGTTTCGCCGGTAAAGCGGTATTCCACCCTCAGGCGGTAGTTGCTGAATTTTTTGTCATAATACAGTGCGCCAAACCTGTTCCTGAAACTATCATAAGCATTATAGCGCACTTCCAGGATACCATCCTCCACCCGGAAGGTATTGCCAAAATTTTCACCCAGTGGATAACCGGAAATTTTCATTTGCCATCCCTCAAGGTTTTTACCGTTAAAAAGTGTTTTCCATTCAACGGGTCTCTTTGCCCCTAAAAAAAGAGAAACAGATAGTACTAATAAGGATTGACGAAGCATGGTTTATATTTTAAATAAAAGTAGTAACAGATTATTTAGTTTTTGCCGGGTAATGAAATTCTTATTCTAATTCATACTTCTGTATGGATAATAGTTATTCAATCCCGATCCTTTTTCTTATTTCTTTATACCGCGGGTCAGTTTTTATTCCGTTATAGGCAGGAAATTCAAGAATATAACTGACAGGACCCATCCGTTTATCCACGCATTGATTAAGATAATAAAATGTTTTATCCAGGTTGCCCAGGCTATACCAAACAGCGGCCATATCATTATCAATTACTGAATCGGGTTCCTCCAGTTGTCTTTGTTCCATTTTGCGGATAATATCCAGCGCTTTTTCTCTATTGCCGGTTTTTGCGTAAGCAAAACCCAGCCCCATTAATCCTTTTAACGGATGATTGGTGAGGCGGTGCACTTCTTCAAAGAATTTTATTGCTGTTTCCCAATCGCCTTTCATTCCAATCGCCCATCCTTTCAATTCAATACTTGTCCGCATTTGGGGATTCATCTCCAGCAATTTTTCCGCCTGCCGGATAGCATCATCATAGCGCATGGCAAACATATACATGAAACCGAGGGTTTGAGAAACAGGAGGCGATAACGGATCTAATTGTTCTGCATCTTCCATCACTTTTACCGCCTTATCAATTTGCCCCATCAGGATATAATAATAAGAAAGCAACTGGGACCACTGCACAGCACCCGGGTTGATCTGCATGGCTTTTTGCAATGCTTCATAAGCTTCTGCCCATTTCCAATCATAAAATAAATAAACACCTGCCTTGGCAATATGACCTTCAGCAATGGAACTGTCCAGCTCCAAAGCCTTATCAGCGTATCCTCTTACCAATTCAAAAGCTGTCTTCGGTAAGATCTGCCCGATAGCACCAAGATGGCTATAGGCCCCTGCCATCATACCATAAGCCTGTGCATAGCCCGGTTCAATAGCAATTGCCTGTTCAAAGAATTCAATGGCTTTGCGGAAATC
>JAATGJ010000094.1 GCA_015654695.1 Chitinophagales bacterium
GCAGTTTCTTACCGGGAACATACTTGATAGCTGTTTTGACGACAATCCGCTCTCACCCCTTTTTCACCTTTTTATTTCAAATCTATTGGTATCTTAACTCTCTCTCAAAGAACTATTTTTACTAAAATGTAAACATAGGAGTCGATAAGACGGTAAGTATTGAAATTCAATCGCCGGATTTCTGTCTTTCAGGCAATAAAAAACTTTTATGTCAAGACACAAACATAAAGGCTGGTTTCACATTTAGTACATCCTGACCACCAAACTGCGGAAAACGAGCAATAAAAACAGTTAGTATTGAAATCTAATACTGGATTTTTCTTCACCTCTTTCCGTTTTACCGGCAATAAAATAGTTTTGGGAATAAAAAATTTCAATCAAAAGAATAACTCATTCCACCGTCTTTCTCATCTTTTAGTGCAATACCAAGTGCCGTTAGTTGATTTCTTATTTTATCAGAAGTAACAAAATCTTTTTTTCCTTTTGCTTCTTTGCGGATATCAATCAGTAATTGCATTACACCCTGTAGTTTAGCGTTATCAGCTTCATTCACGGCTTTTAATCCAAATACATCTTCCAGGTAACTTTTGAATTTAGCCTGCATCAATGTTAACGTATCAGTAGAAAGAGATGTTACCGTTATCGTTTTGTCTTTTATAGAATTAATGACGGGCACCAGTTCAAACATACTGGCCAATACTTTTGCCGTATTAAAATCATCATTCATGTTTTCATCGAACTCACCCACCAGTTTTCTAACCTTTTCATCAAGTCCTGTGTCAATCATGTTGTTTGCCGATGGCTGGACGTTGTCCGGAACAAACCCGGTCAAAGTTTCATACGCTTCCCACAATCGCTTCAACCCTTTCTCCGCTGCCTGCAAAGCTTCATTACTAAAATCCAATGTACTCCTGTAATGTGTTTGCAGCATAAAGAAGCGGACATTCATCGGGGAATAGGCTTTATCCAGTAATGGATGTGAGCCGCTGAATAATTCTTCAGGTAAAAATCCATTGCCAGCACTCTTGCTCATCCTTACACCATTTACAGTAAGCATATTGGTGTGTATCCAGTACCGGACAGGCGAAACATGATAACAAGCCTGCGATTGCGCGATCTCATTGGTGTGATGCGTGGCTGCCAGGTCCATACCACCTCCATGTATATCAAATTGTTTACCCAGGTATTTCTCACTCATAGCTGAACATTCAATATGCCAGCCCGGAAAGCCCATGCCCCAGGGTGATGGCCATTGCATTAAATGTTCAGGCCCCGCTTTTATCCATAATGCAAAATCAAGACGTCCTTTTTTTTCATCCTGCCCGCCAAGTTCTCTTGTCCCTTCCAGCAGGTCTTCCAGTTTCCTGTTGGTGAGTATACCATAAGGTTTTTCCTTATTATACTTTTCTACATCAAAATATACCGTGCCACCCACTACATAAGCGTATCCATTATCAATGATCTGTTGCGCCATCCGGATCTGCTCTGTAATATGACCGGTAGCTGTGGGCTCAATAGTTGGTGGCAGTGTATTAAACAAATCCATCACTTTATGAAAACCTACAGTATAGCGCTGCACAATTTCCATGGGCTCCAATTGCTCCAGTCTTGCTTTTTTGGAAAACTTATCATCGCCTTCATCCCTATCACCTTCCAGGTGGCCTGCGTCGGTAATGTTTCTGACGTACCGTACTTTATACCCGATGTATTTTAGATACCGGTAGATAATATCAAATGAAATAAAAGTGCGGCAGTTGCCCAGGTGCACATCACTGTAAACGGTAGGGCCGCAGACATATATTCCCACATGGTTTTTTACAATGGGTTCAAATATCTCCTTCTGTCTTGATAAGGTATTATATAATTTCAGTTCGCTCATAAAAATGTGCGGCAAAAATAGTATTTCTCCCGCCTGTGCCAGCAACAAATTCCACGCTTAGTATTAGGGCCTTTCCAGTTTGACATCCGAAATGATGAGGTAATGATCGGAATAATTTTTGACAACGCGGTTGAACTGGTTTATTTTAAAATGATCATCAGCGAACAGGTAATCAATACGAAGGGTAGGGGACAGGGAAGAAAAGCTACGGCCGATACCAAAGCCTTTTTTTAAAAATGCATCCTGCAGATCACCTTTTATGGTAAAATAAGTATAGGAATTAGGAACATCATTCAGGTCGCCGCAAAACAAGAAAGGATAAGGACTATCGTCCAATACCTGGCGCACAATATCTGTTTGTATTTTACGGTAGGATAAACCCTTCTTCATTTTTGAAAAAATAGTTTTTGAATTAGACACCAGTCCGTCATCTGCATCTTTTATCTGATCTATTTTGTCGTAATCACTTTTTCTAAACTGTAATGACTGCAGGTGAGTGGTATAAACCCTGATCGTGTCGTCATTTACTTTTATATCTGCATGCATCAGCGATTCCGGTAACGTTGGCCTGGGATAGCGTATCATGCCACTATCAATGATCGGGTAGCGGGAAAAAATAACATTGCCGAAGAAATGTTTGTCACCATCATGGTCGTGGGAATAATAATAGTAGGGGTAATTCAAATTCGTGCGTACATACTCAAGATTGGCATACCAATCAGGGTTCAATGAAGTAAAAAACTCCTGCATGCAAAAAATATCGGCATCCTGTTCTTTGATCAGTTCCATCATCTTTAATCTTGTCTGGCTGCCTTTATTATTGTTACGTTTCATTTCAATAAACCTCGCCACATTCCAACTGGCGATCCTTATGGATCCGGGTTCTTTTTTTTGATTAAATTTTTTGGGGATATGAAAAGCAAAAAAAACATGGATGCTTTGAAGGCCAAGTACCAAAGCAACAAGCGATATCAATGCGAATTTTCTTTTTACAAACAACCACCATACCATAAAGACCACTACTGCCAGTAATAAAAAAGGAAAGCCAAGACCAAGAAGAGAAATGAGCCACCACTTTTGGGGATCAAGATAAGGCGCCAGGCAAGCCAGCAAAAAAAAGAGGACAATGCCGGCATTGCAAAAAATAAAAAACCTCTTGGTGAAAAGGCGGAACCTGGTGGCCATGATACACGAATTTCACTAATTAGAATGAATAAACCCAATATACAGACAACAGGAAGGTGGCATATAACGCATGGAGATAAGCTATTGAGGCTTTTAAAGAACGTTAATGGGGGATGAATTCGTGTGACGCGAAGCCATTAGTCTTTCTGGCTTGCCCGTTTTAGCAGGTCTTTTTCTTCTTCCGTAAGGGAGCTATAACCTTTCTGACTGATCTTATCCAGTATCTCATCTATCCGTTGCTCCGTTACATTTGGTGTTTTCTTATACGGCTCTTTGGTCGCTTTATAAAAAAACTCGTCCCTGATCAGCTTTCCTTTTTTGGGTTTATCTGGGTTGAACAGGTTAGTAAACCAATCAAAAAAGTTATTGATCCAGGATCCCCAATCGTATCCCAGGCGATAGAAATACATAAATAAAAACCCGGCCAGCGCACCAGCCAGATGAGCAATATGACCGCCGGTATTGCTAACCGGTATTGTAGCCAGGTCAATAATAAGATAGATAGCGGTAATGATCCAGAGCGGTATGCCACCACCCAGCATGGGAAAAATTCGATAACCCGGTGCGATAAAAGTAGCGCCTACCGCTATAGCCATTACACCAGCCGAGGCGCCCAATGCGCTTTGTACCGGCAACTGTGCTTTTAATCCCGGTAAAAGGTTATAAGCCAGAATAAAAGAAATGGCTCCGGCCAGTGCCCCATAAAAAAAGACCGGGAATATTTTTCTGTTGCCTGTAAGATCCTGGAGTATATGACCGAATCCCCATAACCAAAGCATATTACCGAATACATGCCACAGACCATCATGCACAAACATGTGGGTAAGAAGAGTCCAGGGTCTTGTGGCAAATTTAGAAAGATCAGCTGGCAGGGCAAACCATGTCATCACTGAATTATCAAAACTGGCTACTGCTTCTGCACCATTTTCATAACGGAGATAAAAGATGGCTTTGACAAAAGCAAGGATAACAAATAGTACCAGGTTGATAGCTATAAGAGTGATCAGCGCATTGTTGCCCTGGCCTAATAATAACTTCGGCTTATATTCTTTTTCGTAGTAGGCCATAGATACTGTTCACAAAGTAAATTTAAACTAAGAGTTCGAAAGAGAACATGAGGGAAAAGAGAAAAGCTGTGATATAACTCTTTTTTCTCTTTTCATCCTGAGCCAGCCGAAGGATTACCCATTAACTTAATACAACGTTTTCCGGTTGGTTTTGTTCCAGATAAGCACCATAATAATGCCTGTAATGGCACCACCCAGGTGGGCAAAGTGGGCCACTGAATCTCCCGGAGAATTTCGTACTCCCAGCCAAAGCTCTAAAGCTCCATATATCAATACAAACCATTTAGCCTTTATGGGAATCATAAAATAGAGATATATCAGGCTGTTGGGAAAGAGGTAACCAAATGCAGCCAGGCAGCCAAAAATAGCACCTGAAGCACCTAGGGTAGCTACATTGATAGCTTTATCCATTATCAGCACATTATTAGCGTGTATTACTTTAGCTTGTTCTTCCAGAGGAAACTTGCTGATATAATCCCATACTGGTTTCATTTCAAAATATAAAACTCCTAAATGTAAAAGTCCGGCGCCGAGACCGCAAATAACATAATACTGCAGGAATCGCTTTGCACCCCAGTAGTTTTCCAACATGCTTCCGAACATCCACAACGCAAGCATGTTAAATAATATGTGTTCAAAGCCTCCATGCAGGAACATGTAAGTAATAAGCTGGTGTGGCTTGAAATAAACTGAATGCACATCGTGCAAGGCAAATAAATTCTCAATGACATTGGGATTGCTGTTGCCAAAAGTCATTTGCGCTACAAAAACCAGTGCATTTACAATCAGCAAGTTTTTTACAACCGGGGGAAACCTGTTAGGGCGATAAGACTGATAATTACTCATGGGACAAAAATAGGCTAAGAGTTCAAAAGAGTAAAAGAGAAAAGGGGTAAGTGGAAACTATATCCAGCTTTAACAATATTGCAGGTTAATCAAACAGCGAAATTCTTTATCTCTTTTCTCCCTCATCTCTTAGCTTATCCTTTTAACTTCAGCTGAACCACATTTTCAATATGCAATGTATGCGGGAACATATCTACCGGCTGAATTTTAGTAACGGCATATTTTTCATCTAACAGACCTAAGTCCCTGGCCTGTGTAGCCGGGTTGCAGCTTACATACACCACGGTTGGCGCCTCAATGTCCAGTATCTTTCTTACCAGCTTCTCGTGCATCCCCGCTCTTGGTGGATCAGTAATGATAACATCCGGCCGGCCATGCGATGCAAAAAATTCATCGTTACAGATATTAATTACATCACCGGCGTAAAATTCAGCGGTGGTTAAATTATTCATTGTTGCGTTTTCCCTGGCATCATCAATAGCTGCGGCAATCATTTCCACACCAATGATCTTTTTCGCTTTTTTACTTACAAAAATGCCGATACTGCCGGTACCGCAATACAGGTCATACACTATTTCATTCCCGGTCAGTTCAGCAAATTCTCTCGCCACTTTATACAACCGCTCTCCCTGGAAGGTATTGGTTTGAAAAAATGATTTAGGTCCGATCTTAAATTGAAAATCTTCCAGTTTTTCAATGACATAGCCTTTACCGCGATACGCCACAGGATGCAGGTCATGCAGGCTGTCATTCATTTTGGTATTTATAGTATATAGCAACGAGGTGATGCCTGGAAATTGCTGTAATACATGATCGAGTAATTTTTCTCTTTTTGCTGCATCGTCTTCACCTAATACAATGTTCACCATCACTTCACCGGTAGCGCAGATTCGCAGTTGCATGGTCCTTAAAAATCCGCTATGGTTCCGGATATCATAAAAGGAATAGCCATTGGCCCTGGCAAATTCTTTTACCGCCAGCCTGATTCCATTGGTGGGCTCTTCCTGCAGGTAACATGTTTGTATGTCCACTATCTTATCAAACAACCCTTTGACATGAAATCCCGCTACATTTTGCTCACCACTTATCGAGAGGTCGCTCAGTTCTTCCTTTAATAAAAATCGCTTATTGCCAAAGGTGTATTCGATCTTATTCCGGTAATACTTTGTTTCCACGGCACCCAATATGGGCAGCATATCCGGCAATGCCACTTTCCCTATCCGCTGCAGGTTATCCCGTACCTGGCGTTGCTTGTATTCCAGTTGCTTTTCATAAGGTAACATCTGCCACTGGCATCCGCCGCATACGCCAAAATGGGAGCAGAATGGCTCTACCCTGTCGGTTGAATAAGAGTGAAATCTTAAAGGCCTGCCCTCCGCCCAGTCTTTTTTGCTTTTTAGTAATTGTACGTCCACCACATCCCCGGGTACTACGTTTTCGATAAAAATCACTTTACCGTCTACCCGGGCCAGGGATTTGCCTTCCGCCGCATAATCCTCTACACGGATGTTTTCCAGTACTATATTTTTCTTTTTTCTTCTCACGGGACAAAAGTAAGTCTAAAGCAATACGATTTGCTGCCAACCTTTAACCACTGTTTTACATCTTTTTATCGTCTTAAAAAAAGTTTTTAAATATCTTTACGGGATTACTCTGACTCATGAAAAAATTGTTACCTATCCCCGTCTTACTGCTGACGGTTGCGGTTTTTGCACAGAATGGCTACGAGATAAAAGTTACCCTCAAGCCTTTTAAAAACGAATATATCTACCTTGGCCATTACTCCGGCAAGCAATACCCAATCATTGATTCCGTAAAGCTGAATGACAAAAGTGAAGGCGTATTCAAAGGCCCGAAAAAATTAGGCGGTGGTATTTACCTTATCGCTTACCCGGCTAAAAACAATTTTTTTGAAATACTGATTGATAAGCAGCAGCATTTTTCCGTTGCCGCCGATACAGCCACACTAAAAAAACAAAAGGACTTTATTAATTCCCCTGACAACCTGTTGTTCAATACTTACCAAAGCTATATGGCTGATAAGGGTAAGGAAATAGATATTGCCCGGAGAAATCTTACCGCAGCTGCTACAGCAAAGGATTCAATTCACTGGAACGGGCAGTTAAAAAAATGGATTCAGCCATTTTTGCCTATAGAAGAAATATCATCGCACAAAATCCCAATAGTATTCTCAGCGCTTTACTTCATTTGATGACAGAACCGGAAGTACCCGCCGCTGAGAAACAGCCCGGCGGAAAATATGATTCTACATTTGCCTACCGCTATTTCAAAGATCATTACTGGGATGGTATCAACTTCTGGGATGAACGCAATGCCCGCACGCCTGCATCTTTGTTTGATGAAAGATTAGACAAATACTACAACACGCTGGTCTATCCCCAGGCTGATTCGGTGATAAAAGAATTAGACTGGATGCTTGGCTATGCCACCAATAATGAAGAAATGACAAGGTTCCTGCTGGTGAAGTTTATCAATCGTTATCTCAACCAGAAATATATGTGGGAAGACGCTGTCTATGTCCATTTATATCAAAAATATTTTTCACAGAAAGAATATACCTGGCTGACTGCGCAGGGCAAAAAGATCATTACAGACAGGGCTTATAGTTTAATGGCCAATATCATGGGCAACCCTGCGGAAAATATTTCATTACCGGATACAACCGCGAAAATGAGAAACCTGTATGCCGATACAGCAAAGTTCACCATTGTTTGTTTCTGGGATCCTACCTGCGGCCATTGCCGGGAAACATTACCCGTACTGGATTCTATGTACCGGGGCAAATGGAAAGCCATTGGTGTAAAGATGTTTGCCGTAGCCAAAGAAACAAGCGGCACTAAAAAAGACTGGCTTGGTTTTATCAGCGAGCATCACCTGCAGGAATGGACAAATGTCTACTATTCCAAAGAAGAAGAGAAGGCAAGAGTGGATGCCGGTGTACCGGGTTATTCGCAGTTGTATGATGTGCAGACATTGCCGACAGTATATTTGCTGGACAAAGAAAAGAGGATCGTGGCCAAAAAGCTGACCTGGCAGCAAATAGATGATATTTTACAATTGAAAATAAAAAAGCAGTAAGATACGTTTCAATCATCTTGTGCATGATAGGCTGTTTTTTTAAAGAAATAATTACAGAAAATTCAATACTATGAACAAAAGATGGCTTATCGCCCTCATTGCTTTTTGCGCTACATTCACGGCATCTTCTCAAACCCTTTTCACCTACGGCAAAAATTCAGGTGATGCGCAGGATTTTCTCCGGGCTTATAATAAAAACAATTCCCAGCCTGATGGTAATAAATCAAAAGCTATGCGGGATTATCTTGACCTCTATATCAATTCAAGATTAAAGATCCACGAAGCTTATGCAAGAGGATATGATACATTGCCGCAATTAAAAAGCGAAGTGGAAAATCTCCGCGCCCAGATCATCGAAAACTATATGAGCGATCCCGCTGCCACCGGACGTTTGACAAAAGAAGCTTTCCAGCGCAGCCTGAAAGATATTCATGTTGGTCATATTTTTCTTTCTTTTACCACGCCGCCAGGAAGAGTGGATACATTGGCCGCCACAAAAAAACTAAACGATGTACTGGCACGGATCGGTAAAGGAGAAGATTTTCTGAAAGTAGCTTCCGAAGTTTCGGAAGAACCTTCAGCCAAAACCAATAAAGGAGATATCGGTTATATCACATTACTGACATTACCCTATACTATCGAGAATGTTATTTATAATACCGCCCCGGGAAAGATATCAAAACCCTTTACTTCAAAGATCGGGTACCATATTTTTAAAAACATGGGAGAAAGAAAAGCTGTGGGAAAGATTAAAGCGCAACAAATACTCCTTGCCTTTCCCCCGGATTCGGATGATGCCGCGAAGAAAAAAACAAGTCTTCTTGCTGATTCAATTTATCGCAGGATAATGGCGGGAGATGATTTTGCTGCACTGGCCACAAAATTCAGCAATGATTATATTAGCGCCGCTACAGGTGGCAATATTCCCGATATAGCGGTGGGCCAGTATGATGCTGCGTTTGAAAAAATACTATGGGGACTACCCAAAGATGGAGCTGTCAGTAAACCTTTTTTAACGGCGCATGGATACCATATTGTAAAACGTATATCGGTCAAACCCGTCATCACTGATCCGGATGACAAAACCAATATGGATGATCTGCAGCAAAAGATCACTTACGATGACCGCTGGAAGACGGCAAAAGATTTTATTTATGACCGTGTAAAAGTGAAAGCGGGCTATCAAAAATCGAATTACAACGATGCAGTATTATGGGCCATCAGCGATAGCCTTTTGGACAAAAAACCTGCGGATATTGGCAAAGCAATGAACCAGTCATCACCCCTTTTCAGGATCGGCGATACAACGATCACTGTTTTTGAATGGATAGCCTATGCACAGGCTTTTCGTTATAAGTCTGACCGGAGTGGCTTCAAAGCATATCCTGAGCTGCTGGATGAATTTACCAAAACAGCCCTGTATGAATATTACAGAGCTCACCTGGAAACATTCAGCGATGAGTTTCGCATACAGATGAATGAATTCCGTGACGGCAACCTTTTCTTTGAGATCATGCAGCAGGAGATATGGAACAGGACACAAAATGATTCAACCGAATTACTATCCATGTATGAAAAAAATAAAGCTAAGTATAACTGGCAGCCCAGCGCTGATGCAGTGATCTTCTTCTGTTCAGATGCCGCTTCAGCCAAAACATTGTACGACCAGTTGAAAAAAGATCCTTCCGGATGGAAGAAAGTAACAGAAACAATGAGTGAAAAGGTAGTAGCTGATTCATCCCGCTATGAATGGGCCCAGCTACCCGGCCTTGAAAAAAACATTCCTAAAGCCGGTACATTGACACCGCAGGTAAGTAACCCTACTGATAATACCGCTTCTTTCGCCTACATAATAAAAGTTTATAGAGAACCATCGCCAAGAACATTTACTGAGGCAAAGGGATTAGTGATGAATGATTACCAGGCCTGGCTGGAAGAACAATGGATAAAAGACCTGAGAAAAAAATATCCTGTTGTTATTGATCAAAAGGTCTTTGAGAATATTTCGAAATAAAGCTAATAATTATTCTTCGACAGGCTCAGGAGAGAAAAATACATGAAAAGGAGATAAAGACCTTAACTCTTTATCTCCTTTCCCTGCCTGCCGGCAGGCAGGTCTTTCGGTCTCTTAGCTTATAATTCTTTCACCACATTCGCTATCACATGCGGTTTACCTAAAGTATAATAATGAAGAACCGGAACCCCGTTTTTCTTTAGATCTTTTGATTGTTCCAGCAACCACAATTCTCCCACTTTCTCCACTTCTTCATCCGTTTTACATTTCAGCATTTCATTGGAAAGATCTGCAGGCAGGTCAATATGAAAAGTTTTGGGGAGTACTGTTAGTTGTTTTTTTGTATAAACCGGTTTTAATCCCGGAATAATGGGAACGTTAATGCCGGCAGCGCGGCAGGCCTTTACAAATTCGTAGAATTTGGCATTGTTAAAGAACATTTGTGTGATAATGTAATCAGCGCCTGCATCAACTTTGGCTTTCAGGTAGGCCAGGTCAGTTTCCATATTGGGCGCTTCAAAATGTTTTTCCGGGTAACCTGCCACACCAATACAAAACTCTGTTTTATGCGTTCCTTTCAGGTCATCTTCCAGGTAAACCCCTGCATTTAAATTCACTACCTGTTTCAGCAGATCGCTGGCGTATTTATGACCGCCAGGTTCCGGCTCAAATGCAGTTTCATTTTTAGCCGCATCCCCACGCAACACCAGTACATTATCAATGCCGAGATAGCGAAGATTGATCAGGGCATCTTCGGTGTCATTGATACTAAACCCACCGCAAATAAGATGTGGCACCGTGTCAACATTATATTTATTCATGATCGCTGCACAAATACTTTCCGTTCCGGGTCTTTTCCTGATCACTACTTTTTCAAAACTGCCATCAGCCCTTTTTTTAAATACATGTTCGCTCCGGTGGTAGGTAACATTGATAAAGGATGGTTTAAATTCCATTAATGGATCCAGGTGTTTATACAATGCTTCAATACCCTTTCCTTTTAATGGTGGCAAGACTTCAAAAGAAACAAGGGTCCTGTCTTTTCCCTGGCTGATATGATCTGTTACTTTCATAAGGCTGCAAAGCTAACAATGCAAAGCCATTAGTCAAAACCATGTTAAATGAAAATATTACAAGCCCTATTTATACTCAAAGCTTATTTTTGCTCCCCATGTCCCTCAGAATACATACAAATAACCTGGTAAAAACCTATAGCGGCAGAACGGTGGTAAACCGCACCAGTATAGAAGTAAAACAGGGAGAGATCGTTGGTTTGCTGGGACCCAATGGAGCCGGTAAGACTACTACGTTCTACATGGTAGTGGGGCTGATAAAACCTGATGAAGGCGAAGTGTATCTCAACGATCAGAATATTACCAAACTGGCCATGTATAAAAGGGCGCAGATGGGTATCGGATACCTCCCGCAGGAAGCATCTGTATTCCGCAAACTGAGTGTAGAAGATAATATATCGGCAGTGCTGGAAATGACTAAGCTTTCCAAACAGGAACAAAGGGATAAACTGGAATCATTGCTGAAAGAATTCCGTTTACAGCATGTCCGCAAAAGTAATGGTGATGTACTAAGCGGTGGCGAAAGAAGAAGAACGGAAATAGCCAGGGCGCTGGCGGTTGACCCTAAATTCATTTTACTGGATGAACCGTTTGCCGGTATTGATCCGATTGCGGTAGAAGATATACAGGCTATCGTTGCTAAAATGAAATACAAGAATATCGGCATTCTCATTACCGACCACAATGTAACAGAAACCTTATCTATCTGCGACAGGGCCTATTTACTGATCGAAGGAAAAATATTTCAGCAAGGCACGGCGGAAGAGCTGGCCAATGATGAACAGGTAAGAAAATTATATCTCGGAAGGAATTTTGAATTGAAGAGGAAGGATTATTTGCACGATGATGCTATTAAAGCCGCAGAAGATGCCCGTACAGAATAGCGCATCCCTTACCTGCATTCCCGCAAATGTTTTATTTTGCTGCCTGGCATGAGTTTACTTAGCCCCGCCATATCATCGCTTGCCCGTATGCGCCTCTGGCGTATAGAAGGATGGAAGAATAATCCTGTAGATGCCCAGCGTGAGGTATTGCAGGACCTGGTTACCTCCGCGCAATACACTGAGTTTGGAAGAAAATACCAGTTTCACGAACTGTTCAATATCCGGGCATTCAAAGAAGCGGTCCCTATGCACGAATACGATGACCTGAAACCGTACATAGAACGAATGATGAACGGTGAGCAGAATATTTTATGGAATACCCCTGTTTACTGGTTTGCCAAAAGCAGCGGTACTACTAATGATAAAAGCAAATTTATCCCGATCAGTGACGAAAGCCTGGAAGACTGCCATTATAAAGCAGCCAAGGATGCACTGACTATGTACTACCAGTTTAACCCGGAATCAGAATTGCTGACCGGAAAGGGATTAGTAATTGGCGGCAGTCACAATATCAATCCGATGAATAATGAAGCACAGTATGGCGACCTTAGCGCTGTATTGTTGCAAAACTCCCCTTTCTGGGGGCATTGGATACGAACGCCCGACCTCAGCATTGCCCTGATGGATGAATGGGGGTCGAAGATTGAAAAGCTGGCGGAAAGTACCATTAAAGAACATGTAACTTCTATTTCCGGCGTACCTACCTGGACACTGGTTTTATTCAAACGCATTTTAGAGATCACCGGGAAAAAAACAATAGCGGAAGTGTGGCCCTCGCTGGAATTATATATGCATGGGGGCGTTTCCTTTACACCGTACAAAGAACAGTTTCAAAAGCTCATCGGCAAGAATATTAACTACATTGAAATGTATAATGCCAGTGAAGGTTTTTTTGCTGCGCATGAAAGCCCCGGAGATGATGGCATGTTGTTATTTACTGATCATGGCATTTTTATGGAATTCATGCCGGTAAGTGAATACGGAAAAAAAGATCCTGAGACAGTCGGCCTGCAGGAGGTGGAGACCGGTAAAAACTATGCGCCGGTTATTTCTACCAACGGTGGTTTATGGAGATACCTGATTGGGGATACCATTCAGTTTACTTCATTGGAGCCTTTCCGTATAAAAGTTTCCGGCCGGTTAAAACATTATATGAATGCCTTTGGTGAAGAAGTGATCGTTGACAATACAGATAAAGCTATTGCCATAGCCTGCCAAAATACAGGAACAGTAGTAACTGATTATACTGCCGCGCCTATTTATTTTTCCGGCTCATCAAATGGCGCTCATGAATGGCTGATCGAATTTGAAAAAGAGCCGGATGACCTTACCGCTTTTACGCGGGAAATGGATGCAGCGTTAAAAAGTATCAATAGTGATTATGAAGCCAAGCGATACAAGGATATTGCATTACGCATGCCCGTTGTCCATTCAATGAAAAAAGGGACATTTACCGAATGGTTGCGCAGCAAAGGGAAGCTCGGAGGTCAGCACAAAGTACCAAGACTGAGCAACGAAAGAAAACTCCTGGAAGAAATATTAGAGCTGGTCAATTGATAGCGATGATATATAAAGCGAATTGATTCTTTTACATTTGCTTTGTCTAAAAATCAGTTTATGAAATTAGTAGAAGGTAAAGTTGCTATTGTTACCGGCGCCGCCCGTGGTATCGGCGAAGCCATTGCTATAAAACTTGCCGAACATGGAGCCCATGTAGCTTTTTCCTACGTCAGTGATGCCAGTGCTGCAAAAGCTATTGCGCTGGAAGAAAAATTAAAAGCACTGGGCGTAAAAGCCAAAGCTTATAAAAGTAATGCCGGTGATTTTGCGCAATGTGAATCATTGGTAAATGATGTGCTGAAGGAATTTGGCACTATAGATATATGTGTGAACAACGCCGGCATTTCCAAAGATAATTTACTCCTTCGCATGACACCTGACCAATGGGAGGATGTAATAAAAGTGAACCTGAACAGTGTTTTCTATATGACCAAGCAGGTGATCAAACCGATGATGAAAGCCAGGAACGGCGCTATCATCAATATGAGTTCAGTAATTGGCGAAATGGGTAACGCAGGCCAAAGCAGCTATGCTGCATCAAAAGCAGGTATCATTGGTTTTACAAAAAGTGTAGCCAAAGAATTGGGCAGCCGTAACATCCGCTGCAATGCTATCGCACCGGGTTTTGTTGAAACTGATATGACGAGTTATTTAAAAGAAGGTGAAGCCGGAGATAAATACAAAGCCGGAATTCCTTTGGGTCGTTTTGCGTCTGCTGAAGATATTGCTAACACTACATTATTCCTTGCCAGCGATATGGGTTCTTATATTACCGGGCAAACCATTAGTGTTTGCGGGGGGTTGAATATTTAGCTAAGAGATCAAAAGAGAGAAGGGGGCAAAAGAGTTGGTTCGAAGTTTCTTTTCACAATTGGAAGTTTGCAACCATGCACATAAATGAACTTACAGCCATTGTTGTTGACCTTTGTATTAAAATTCATTCAAGAATTGGACCTGGTTGTTTTGAGAAAGTCTATGAGGAAATTTTATATTACGAGTTAACAAAACTTGGCTATAAAGTAGAAAGACAACTCCTCCTTCCTATTGAATAGGATGAATTGTTTATTAAAGATGCGTATAAGCTTGATCTGTTTGTTGAAGATATGCTGATCTTAGAACTAAAATCAGTACATCCATTACCACCAGTTTATTTTAATCAAATCCGTACACATCTTTCGCTTCTTAATCTCAAACACGGAATGTTATTAAACTTTAAAGTAGTGCTAATGAAAGATGGAATCCACAGAGTATTCAACAACTTTGGCAAGGAATCGCTTGATTAAATAAAATTTTTCGCCCTAACTCTTTCTCTCATTTTCTGATTTTTTCTCTTAGCCCTGTATTTTTATCCCTCTTTTCTGAATATACGCATGCCAAAGGATCATTGATGCAATAGTGCGATAAGGTCGCCATGCTTCAGCTATTTTCAGCATATCTTCTTTAGTAATATGAGGATGCAGTTTTTTCACATCTTTTAAGCTATTCACTAAAGCAATATCCCCTAGTGGAAACAGATCAGTCCGTTGCAGGGCGTGCATCAGGTACACATCCACTGTCCAGTCACCGATACCTTTTATCTTTTTTAATTCAATTCTTATTTCCTCATCGGTCGCCTGCGAAAGCTTTTTAAGACTGAGTTGTTTTGTTTGAATGGCATTGGCCAGGCATCTTGCATAAACGATCTTCTGGCGGCTGAAATAACATGTACGCATCTCTGTATCTGATAATGCAAGAATTTTTGCCGGCGTAACAAAGCCGATCTTTTGCCTTAATTTTTTAAATGCGGCATAAGCAGAGGCCAAAGAAACCTGTTGTTCAAGAATAGTAAGGATGAGTGTTTGAAAAATTGCGGGTCTTGTCCACATAGGCGGGTAGCCATGCTCTTTAATAATTCCTTTCAGCGCTTTATCTTTTTTACCAAGCTTATCACAGTAAGACTGAAAAGTGTGTTTATCAAATTGCTGAATCATAGCGTAACGAATAAGGGATAAATATCTGGTTGAAAAAATGCAGCCCCCGCTTCCTCTCTTTTAACTCTTAGTTTTAAATTTTTCAATGGCGTTCCTGGCAAATCCACTTAATATAAGTTTCCCACTAATGGCCGCTCTTTCTATCAACAGCTTATCCCAGTGTTCTGTTCCTTTCCAGAATATTTTTTTCATTTCAGCCATTGCCTCCGGGCTTGAGTGTGCCAGCAGGCTGGATAACCGTATAATAGATTCATCCATTCCATCTGCATGAGGATGTACTTCAGCAAACAATCCTTTCCGCCTCGCCCATTCGGCATTGCGCCACATAGCGGCATCAATAGCCAGCTGGGAAAAAGCAGATCCCCCGATTTTTCTTTCTACGGCCGGCCCTACTACAAAAGGGCCAATGCCCATAGCCAGTTCACTTAGTTTTATTTCAGCCGCTTCCGTAGCAATGGCATAATCAACGGCGGCGGCCAAACCTACCCCGCCACCGACGCACTTTCCATGGATCCGGCCAATAATGAACTTGGGAGAAGTGCGCATTGCATTAATAACATGAGCGAAGCCACTAAAAAACTGTAATCCCTGTTCTTCATTTTTGATAGCTATCAGTTCATCAAATGAGGCCCCGGCGCAAAAAGTCTTGTCACCAGCCGAACGGAGAATAATGACCTTCGTATCTGTATCGTTACCAGCGCCATGAATAGCATGCGCTAACTCTTCGAGTATTTTAGCGGGCAGTGAATTACTTTGCGGGTGAAAGAATTCAATAGTGGTAATTCCATTATGGAATTCTGATTTTACATACCCGTCTTTTACTTCTGTTACCATACTACTAATTTTTATTTTTTCTTCTTACCATCGTTAATATCGTAGCAACACCTGCAACCGGCTCCTCCGTTCCATCCAGTATTTCAACCAGCCATTTTACAATTCCTTTTTCTATATCATCTCCCCGTTTAAAATCTTCCGGTTTTTCAATCACTCTTTTATCATTCGGTAGTTTTTCTTTACAGGTAAACCGTATTTGGATTTCCGCCCCGGGATATACCGGTTTGGTGAACCGAAGTTCGTCAATTCCATAATTAAGGAGCACAGGGTTCTTTTCATAACTGTCAACAAATAAACCCGCGGCTACACTCATTATAAAATATCCATGCGCGACCTGCTGTTCAAACATGGTGCCTGTAAAATCAGTTGTTTTACTATGCGCATAAAAATGGTCGCCGCTGAGGTCAGCGAACTTATCAATGTCTTCGCTGGTGATAACCCTTTTTTCCGTGATAACCTGATCGCCGATTTGTAATTCTTCAAAATATTTTTTAAACGGATGTTTACCCGGATCTTTTCCGGCAGCGTTTTGCTGATACACATTGGTAATGGCAGTAATCGTTGCAGGCGACCCCTGCAAAGCGGTTCGTTGTAAATAATGTTTTACACCACGAAGACCTCCCATCTCTTCGCCACCACCGGCCCGGCCCGGCCCACCATGTACCAGCAATGGCAATGGAGAACCATGACCTGTACTTTCTTTGGCACATTCATTATTCAACACCAATATCCTTCCATGATGAGAAGCGGCACCAGTGACATATTTCTTCGCAATTGTATAATCCATTGTGACAATAGATGAGCAAAGGCTTCCCTTCCCTTTTTTACTTAACTCAATGGCTTCATCTAAATTTTTATAGGGCATGATGGTACTGACAGGTCCGAAGGCTTCTATACTATGTACATCATCAGCGGCGAAAGGCTTTTCATTCATTAATAAAACAGGAGACATAAACGCCCCTTTATGCGCGTCAGCATCTACTACTTCTACACTATCTAAGCTGCCATAGATGATCTGCGATGTTGCTAATAGTTTTTGTACCTGTTCTTTTACTTCATTACGCTGTGTTTGGCCTGCCAGCGAGCCCATTCTCACGGTTGAATTCAGCGGGTTGCCAATGGTTGTTTGTGATAAAGAAGCAGCTATAGCTTTCCATATATCTTCCATTTTATTTTCAGGTACAAATATTCGCCGGATGCCAGTACAGCGCTGCCCGGCTTTTAATGTCATTTCTTTTCGTATCTCTTTTACAAAAATGTCCCATTCCGGTTTGCCGGGTGTTACATCTTCACCCAGTACAATACAGTTCAAACTATCCGCTTCCATATTAAACGGAACTGATTCACGCAGAATATTGGGATTTGATTTTAACATCAACCCTGTAGATGCGGAGCCGGTGAACGTTACAACGTCCTGGCTCATGACATGGTCTAACAGATCGCCTGCACTGCCACAGATCAATTGCAAAGCCCCCTCCGGTAAAATGTTTGAAGAAATGATCTCTTTTACTACTGCTTCTGTTAAATAGGAAGTAACTGTAGCTGGTTTCACCACACAGGGCATACCTGCTAATAAATTCACCGCTATCTTTTCCAGCATTCCCCATACGGGAAAATTAAACGCGTTGATATGAATCGCTATTCCTTCTTTAGGTACCAGTATATGCGTACCCATAAAAGTATTGTTCTTGCTATAATTATGGCTTTCGCCATCTATGCAAAATATTTCATCAGGAAATTTCCGCCGGAGGGAAGCATTGGCAAAAAGGTTTCCTATACCGCCTTCAATATCTACCCAGCTGTCGGCTTTTGTAGCACCGGTCTGGTAACTAATTGCATAAAACTTGTCAAGCTTTGTCCGTAAATGCAGGGCTAATGCTTTCAGCATATTACCCCGTTGATGAAAGGTCATTTTTCGTAAGGCAGGATTACCGACTGATCTTCCATATTCCAGTATGCTTTTAAAATCCACACCCTTTGAGGTTGCCGCAGCTATCGCATCGCCCGTTACGGCATTGTATAGCATTTGTCCGTCTCCCTCTCCATTGATCCACTGACCGGAAATATAGTTCTGTAGTTTATACATAAGAGCAAGCTACTTTTAATAAGAACGAAATTACCTGAAAAACCAAAATTGCATCAATAAACCTGTTCTGCCTGTGCGGAATGTCTTTCGTTATCCTGTAATAATTGCCGGTAACTATCTTTGCCTGATAAATTACCGAAAACGCCGGCCAGCTTTATAAAAGAAACCGGCCAGGGTCACGGATAAAATCGGAAAAAGAAGGACATCACCCGTAAATCTATATAAATGAAAAAAGCATTTCTTGTTTCGTCAGCATTTCTTTTACTGGTTATTACCGCCTGCAACAATGCAGATAAAAAAACCGGAGACATTAAACATCCTATGACAAAAGCTGATAGTCTTGAAAAAGATGTATTGGATGGGCATGATATTGCGATGCCAAAATCTATGAAAATCCCGGATCTGCAGAAAGAAACCAAACGATTAATTGACTCTCTGGGCAAATTACCCGCAAAAGCACGGGAAGCAGCCGCCCCGTATAAAGAGAAACTGGAGGCCCTGCTCAAAGATCTTGACTACGCCAGTTTTGCTATGGACAAATGGATGGAAGAATATTCATTCGATTCGGCAAGGGATAATATAGAACAGCGGATAAAATACCTTACAGAAGAGAAAATAAAAGTTAATAAGGTAAAAGAAGTCGTACTTGGCAGCCTGGCAAAAGCGGATTCGATACTGAAAGCAAAACTCTAAACATTCAGCGGTTCTACACCAAACTGGCGCAAGTGGTGCAGGGCGTGTTTGTATAATAACTGAACGTTTTGTTCAAAGTTCAGGTCGCCGAAAAAAGGATTGCGGGTAATGAGTTGCGGGGTTTTTCCAAATGCTTCAAAAAAATAGATTAACTCCAGTTGAAGAGCGCCAATAGCCGCCTGGACAGTGTTGAATCGTAATGGCAGCGGGTTTTCACCCATTAATGGATTTTTAGTATTCTCTTTAAAAGGTTTATCGCTTACCATAAATTCTCTCATGGAGGCCAGTCTTTCAGGAGGAGTGATTATCTTATCAATTTTTAAGCGGCCACTGGCATTACGAACAGCATCACCCCCATAGTGTTCTATCATTTGCTGCACACTCATCTTACCCCATTTTGGCGAAGTAGCAGGATCTAACTGCTGCAGGTAGCGTACCAATCTTGTGCGAAGAAAATTTTCCTTTTCAAAACTCATTTGGCAAACCTTAACTTTTGCAAGATTACGAAAACCGGGATAAACAAAAATACCGGCCATATAAGACCGGCATTGCTCACGATCTTAATGATGGCTTATTTCATTTTTTTATCAACTACTGTACAAATAGCATTGAATATATCCTCCACTGACCCTTCGCCTTTTATAGACTGAAACTTTTTTTCTTTCTTATAATGACCCGCCACGGGTTCTGTATCATTGGTATAAACCGTAAAGCGTTTCCTGATCACCGCTTCGTTGGTATCATCACTACGCCCGGAGGTTTTACCCCTGTTGAGTAGCCTTTTTACCAGTTCTTCTTCGGTGACTTCCAGCGCCAGGACGATAGCGATCCCCGTTTTTTTCAATTCCAGCAATTTGTCTAAAGCCTCCGCCTGTGCAGCGGTTCTGGGAAAGCCATCAAACAAAAATCCCATGGCGTCCTTATGCTGATCCAGGGAATTATCTATCATACCAATCACTACTTCATCCGGAACGAGTTGCCCCTTATCCATAAAATTCTTCGCTTCCGTACCAAGCGGTGTTTTATTGGCGATCTCTTCCCGCAGCAGGTTCCCGGTAGAAAGATGAACCAATCCATACTTATCTACCAGCTTCTCGGACTGTGTTCCCTTGCCACTCCCGGGCGGGCCAAAAAGGATCAAATTGAACATAAGCGCTGACTGGTCTTGGTGAAAAACAAATATAACGTACAGGACTTAAATAATCTTTAGTTATCCCGCTTTTTCGTTGAGATCCGTTTAACCCTGTCAAAATGTTAAAGAAACCGGCCTGTCGCCCTGATGACAAACTGTTCAAACCTTGTTATCGTAAATTTGTTATATAAACATATAAATAAGATGCAAATGATACGGAACTTGCTGATATTACTTCTGGCCACCTCCCTGCAACAATGCAGTTATTCACAAAACGATTCAAAAAATAATACAGCATATATGGACAGCTTAAAGAAAAATAACCCGGTCTATTCCACTACCGATACATCCAAAGTGGCGTTGAAAGAAGAAGAATGGAAAAAGATATTGCCTGATAACGTTTATAATATAGCCCGTCAAAAAGGTACAGAAAGACCCTGGACAAGCAAATTTGAAAAATTTTCTGAAGTAGGTACCTACTATTGCGCCGCCTGCGGCAATGCTTTGTTTAAAAGTGATACCAAGTTTGAAAGCGGTTGCGGCTGGCCCAGCTTTTATGAAGCCATCAGCAAAACCAGTATCATCAATACCGTTGACCGGTCGCATGGAATGGTAAGAACAGAAGTGCAATGCGGCAGATGCGAAGCACACCTCGGACATGTGTTTAATGACGGCCCCCCGCCAACAGGGTTACGTTATTGCATCAACGGAGTAATATTAGATTTCGAAAAAGCGAAAGACGCAGAAAAGAAATATACGGACGAAAAGAAAAACAATACAGGTAATTAAGTTATAAAAGATACTTGTGAATAATCAGCTCCCTTGCAAAAGGGAGTTTTTGTTTTACCTCCTGCACGAATCCGCTTACTTTTGCCTCTAAGACCTGAATTGAATACTGCTTAAATACAACGAATGAAACTTTCTCATTTATCGGAAACACTGATCGGATCGGAGATTGTAAAGCTTGGTGGAGAAATAAGAGAAAAGATCCGGCAGGGTGAACATATTTATAATTTTACCGTGGGTGATTTCGATCCTTCTATCTTTCCCATTCCCAAAGAACTGGAAGACGCCATTGTAGAAGCCTATCGAAAACATTTTACCAATTATCCCGCCGCAGAAGGCAATCTTGATCTGCGTGAAGCCATTCTTTCATTTACAAAAGATACTGAGCGGTTAGACTATACTGCAAATGAAATATTGGTCGCCTCTGGTGGACGGCCTTTAATTTATGCCGTGTTCCGTGCTATTTGCGATAAAGACGATAAGATCATTTATGCCGTACCAAGCTGGAACAATAATCACTATACGCATTTTATTGGCGGCGATCATATTGTGATAGAAGCAAAAGCTGAAAACAATTTCATGCCCGTTGCGGAAGATATCCGGTCGCATATAAAAGAAGCTACGTTAATTTCTCTATGTTCCCCGCAAAACCCAACCGGTACTACTTTTAAAAAACATGACCTGGAAGCCATTTGCGACCTTGTCGTTGAAGAAAATAAAAGAAGGGGAGATAATGAAAAGAAACTCTACCTGATGTATGACCAGATGTACTGGCACCTTACGTATGGCGATATACAACATTACAATCCCGTCTCGCTTAGAAGCGAGATGCGCAGTTATACTATTTTCATTGATGCGATCAGTAAAGTATTTGCCGCTACGGGTGTACGGGTTGGCTGGAGCCTGGGGCCTGCTGAAATTATCAGTAAGATGAAGGCTATTCTTACCCATATCGGCGCATGGGCGCCGATGGCTGAGCAAAAAGCAGTAGCACATTATCTCGGCAACCGGGACGGTATCAAAACATATTTATCCCATTTCAAAAAAGAAGTGGAGGAAAGATTACGCCGCATTTATGATGGTTTTATGCAATTAAAAAGTGAAGGCTTATCCGTTGATGCCATCGCTCCTGAAGCGGCTATCTATCTCACTATTAAAATTGACCTTACAGGAAAGAAAACAAGTGAGGGAAAAGTGCTGGAAAATCAAAGTGAAGTCACGGCTTACATACTCAATGAAGCTAAGCTTGCTGTGGTTCCTTTTTATGCTTTTGGTGCGGATAAAAGTTCTGCATGGTATCGCTTAAGTGTGGGGACTTGTAAGAAAGAAGAGATTGGGGAGATGATTGATAAACTGAGGGAGGCGTTGAGGAAAATTGTCTGAATCAGGATTTATAAGATTATTGGATTTCAGGATTACCTATACTCTTATACTATTGTCCGTTTTTATTCCTCTTGTATTTGAATTATCCTGTTCATCGTTCAATCCTTAAATCCTGCTCCTACTGGGTTTTAGGCTTTACCGGATTATATTTTGGGTTAAACACTTTTTTGAACTGAAGGCTTGTTGCACCAAAATTGATCAATAGTCCAACGGAAAAATCATGCGCTACTACATAATTTTTGGCCTGAGCCAAATGCACATCTTCTAAATTTATTACTGCTTTCAATTCAACTATTATTTTTTCTTCTACTACAAAATCAGCTCTTCTGGTACCTACATGAATGCCTTCATAATAAATGGCTTGTTCTATTCCCGGCCAAAGTTTAAGCCAGCCTTTTGCAATTCAATAGCCAAACACCGTTGATAAATGACTTCCTGAAAACCATTACCCAAAGTGTTATGCACTTTCATGGCACAGCCATTAATTTTATATGTCATCTCATCAATTGTCATGACAAGAATTTTAAAAATTCATACGAAAGGACTGGCAAATCAAAGATAAACCCAGACAAAGTAAAAGCTAATCCTGTTAATCAAAACATCCTGAAAATCCTGATACAGACATTTTCACTCCCCCGGATGATACACCCTTTCCGCAGTCCGTAACACTTCCTGCTTATCCAGTGTCATGTGTTTGGTTTGCTGGTTTTGAAATAATGCCATCTGGTCTTTATAGTGCGGCGAGCCGGGTACAGAAGAAGCTCCGAACGTATTGACCGATTCAATAATGGGTAATCCATTTTTTGGATAACGAACAAAACAGATATATGCATCCCCGGAGACCACTTTTCTCATACCGTCTTTGTATGGATCGGTAAAAGCCGCGGTGAGCAGATCAGGCAGGCCCCATGCAGGGCGGGCATCATCGCCACGGACTAATTTTTGAATATCGCCTAAGACGAGATCCGTCTTTCCGAAGTATTTCATCATGTAATCGTGAATGTATTGATAGGTTTCTACGGATTCAGCTTTGGTCAATTGACGGGCGGGAACACCGGCCAATTTACCGGCGACATATTCATACGCCAGTAAAAAGACAGCAGCGCCTTTACTGCCAGCGGTGCCTTTGCGGTCCCATTGCTGCAGGTTAATGATCACTTCTTTCAATGCAGGATAATTGCCGGCATCAAGGTTAAGCATCGTGTCAATGCCATAAGTATATTTTAATTGCTGCGGCAGTTGCTGGTCAAACTTGAGGCGCTTAAAATTAGCATAATCAATTTTATCAATACCCCGTACGAGTTCAGTTACCCGCTGGCTGCGGTTATTATGATACCGCTCAAAACCATCATTGCGGTCAAATTTATTTCCATCCAGGTTATACTTTGCATCGGTAGCCAGGAAAGGAGAATGATTGGTATTGAATAAATAACCTGGTGCCGGGTTGATATATTGCGGTAGTTCTGTTTCTGATTTGAATTCCGTCCATAATGTAGCAGACGTATTGCCGGGTAATGTACTGCGCCAGTTATACTTCGGATCAGGATTTCGCCTTGGCAGTTTGGCATTGCTGATATAAAAAATAGTATCATGCCTGTCAGCATATATAATGTTGAACATCGGCAGGCTGGTCATGCTCAGTGCACGGTAGAATTCTGTAAAGTTTTTCGCTTTATTCATCCGGTACCATTCTTCCATTACTTTTATATCCATAAGGGCTGGCAATCGTAAAGAGAATACGCCCTTCGTTGTTTTTACCGTAGCCCCGTATTTACTCCAATAAACTTTTTTACCAATTGTAACAGGTATCCCTTTTATTTTCAATTTTGCTTTCTTTACTTCCAGGTCCACCCATTGGTCATCAAATTTGTATTGATTGCCGTTAGCAGGATTCATCTGCAACTGGTAAACATCAATCTTATCGGGATAATTAACCGTATGCGCCCAGCCTAAATTTTCATTGGTACCATGAAGAATGACGCAGCCACCCGCGAGGAGACCGCCGAGCATATTCCATCCCTGTTCACTTTGTACATGGGCTTCATAAAAAGCCGTTGGTCCTTCCAATGGCTGATGCGCATTAATAGCCAGGAAAGCTTCACCGCTTGTTGTCTTAGACGGATGAAAAGCAAAAGCATTGGATCCCTGTGAAGAGAAACCGGGGATAGTAGCTACCCTGCCTCCAAGTATTTGTGGCAACGCATTATCAACGCCGCAAAAAATAGCGACGGAAAAAACAACAGCGGCCAGGTATTCTTTTTCATTGAAAGGAAAAGCTTTTTTATACTTTACTTCGGCGGGATGCGCTTTAGCATAGGCATTCAATCCGGCTACATATCCTTTTATCAGTTCAATGAAATCAGGACTTAATGTATGCCATTGCTCATCCACTAACTGGCGACAGCGTAATAAGTTAATGACATAATCTGCTTCGGCGCCTTTTTTGCCAAGAGCTGTTCCAAGTTTTGCTTTGCCGGATAAAACAACTAACTGCAGCGTAGCAAAATCATCTTCAGCATGCGCCCACGCAAGGCCATAAGAAACTTCAGGATCAGTCGGCGCGAAAATATGGGGCACACCAAAACTGTCACGGGCGATAGTAATATTCGAAGGATTGAGCCGGTAACTACCAGATTGAGCCCCGGCATTAGTGCTGAAAAGCAAAAGAACAAACAGCCATTTTTTCATCCCGAAAAGTAAAGAAAAAGAAGGAACTGCAACGATGACGGGACTATTAAATGGGAGTATAAAAGAAAGTAATAACAGGTTCCTTTATTTAAAAGGCAGGAAGAAACCCCTAATTCTTATTTATTAAAAACTGAAAGGGTTTTAATTCAATAAACCGGATAGCCCTGAGGATTTTTTTTGGCTTTGAGGTAATGCGTCTGCGCTCTGCCAGTTCATGCGCTATACAGAACTGTTCAAATGATTCTGACTGCATCAATATATGATTTAAACATTCTACTTCCTGTTCAATAGATTGCTGGCTGGCAAACTCGTTTTTCAACAGGACCAATATATCACGGGTTGGGGTTCTCATGGCAGCATTTTTTAACTGTTCTTACATTCCTTTTTGACTTGGGCATCCGCAGTTGCGTCCGCCTTTACCCGTACCGGAATAATAGTTCTTATTGCAGGCAGATATGACAACGATGCCTGCCAGCAGGAACAATAATGCTATTTTATTGATGGTCTTCATAATTTGTTTTGATCAGTGCACATTTAGTTTCTAAATAACGCTTTTTTCATCTTCCCGGGCTTAAAACCTGATTTTCCATATTTAGCTATTAAAATTTTTATTCCGGGCGGTTGTAATTTAAAACTATTTTACAAACAAAATAGTATGTCCTGGGGTTCAAACCGGGAAAAATTTATATGAAAACGGCCTTTGAGGAAAATAACTTGCGTAAAATACGCATTTTGGTAGCCCCGCTCGATTGGGGACTTGGACACGCTACCCGGTGCATCCCTGTAATAAATGAATTGGGGCGGCTGGGCTGCGATGTATGGTTGGCGGGAGAAGGGCCACAAGAGGTTTTATTGAAGCGGGAATTCCCGGGTCTTCCTTTTTTATCCCTGCCCGGTTACCGGGTAAATTATGCACAGTCTGCTTCCGGCATGCTGTGGAGTATGTTTAGCCAATCCCGTAAAATCCTTGCAGCCATTAAACAGGAAAATAAGTGGCTGAAAGACATGGTGGCCAAACATGGTTTTGATGCCGTGATCTCTGATAATCGCTATGGCTTATATCATAAAACCGTCTCCTGTGTTTTTATTACTCACCAGCTAACCATCAAAAGCTCTTTGGGAAAATGGACGGAAAAATTATTGCAGAAAATAAATTATCGCTACATCAAACGCTTTAGCACTTGCTGGGTACCGGATGAAGGAGGTGAAAATAATTTAGCAGGTGAATTATCACATCCCATAAAAAAACCTGGTGTTCCGATCTGCTATATTAGCCCGTTATCCCGGTTAGAAAAAACAGGCGCTGAAGAAAAAAAAGATCACCTGCTTATCATCTTATCAGGTCCCGAACCACAGAGAGCCATCCTGGAAAATAAAATAATTGAAGACATTGCCCATTACCCGGCTACCGCTACTATAGTAAGAGGATTGCCGGCGACATCTACTATTATTCCGTCCAGCAATTCCATTAAGTTTTACAATCATCTTCCGGCAGAAGAATTGAATAAAGAAATGAACGTAGCGGAATACATCATCAGCCGCAGCGGGTATAGCAGCATCCTGGATATAACGAAATTGCAAAAGAAAAGTATCCTTATACCCACTCCGGGGCAAACAGAACAGGAATATCTTGGACAATATTTATTGCAAAAACAATCAGCCTTATGTGTTTCGCAAAAAGAATTCTCTCTCACAAAGGCATTACAGAAAGCAGAAAGATTTTCTTACCGGCTTCCTTCCTTTCCGGCTGATAACAAACTGCGTAATACCATTGAGCAGTTCATCGCTTCATTACAATAACTGATTCTCATTTACCTTTGTTTCTCATTTTTATTTTCTGAAACCAACTACCCAGGCACATATCGCGGTTTTAGCCACCAACCTGTTCTTTGCTATCAACTATAGTTTTGTAAAATACATTTCTCCATCGCTGGTAGGGCCCTATGCGCTTAACCTGCTTCGTGTGGGCGGCAGCCTTTTATTGTTCTGGACACTCTGGCTGTTTGCCAAAAACAAAACAGGTATCCGCAGAGAAGATATGAAGAGGCTGGCTCTTTGTGGTTTACTGGGAGTAGCTGTTAACCAGATGCTTTTTATTAAAGGCCTCACCATGACCTCGGCCATTCATGCATCGCTGCTTACACTCTGCTCGCCTATTCTTATCACCATCCTGGCTTTTTGGATATTAAAGGAAAAGATAACGATCATAAAAATTGCAGGGCTGCTTCTCGGTGTTGCCGGTTCAATATTTTTAATAGCCGGTAAACAAAGCACCGGGCAGCCAAAAGGTTATCTGACAGGTGATCTGTTTATCCTTCTTAATGCTATTTCTTATGCCATTTATTTTATACTGGTAAAACCATTGATGGAAAAATATACACCATTGCAGGTAATAAGATGGGTATTTACTTTCGGTTTTATAATGATGCTGCCAATAGGCTGGGCACAGTTTGGTGAGATCAGCTGGCAGCAATTCACCTGGACCTATACAGGAGTACTGATCTTTATAGTACTGGCCGGAACATTTCTCGCCTATGTATTCAACGCTTATGGTATCCGTGTATTAGGTCCGGGAGTGACAAGCGCTTACATCTATGCCCAGCTTGTCTTTGCAGTAATGATCGCGGTTTTATTTTTCAATGAACAGCTTACTTTTCAAAAAATAGGTGCGGGTATGATGATCCTGGGAGGGGTATTCCTGGTAAGTCTTAAAAAGCCCTTGCGGTAAAAAGCGAAACACAGATTTTCTCGCTTTTTATAATGGCTCGTTTTTATTTTCAATACCCATCTGTGAAAACCTATTCAATCCGCGTTCTATGTCTCTAATCAATGCCGGCTTTGGGATAATCAAAAAATGAAAATGTCTTTTCCGCCTCTCTAATAGCCATCCAGCTTTTAGCATTAATTGCAACAACGAATATGCCGCAGGTGGGGATATTATCTATCCTGGCACTAGTAAGTTTATTGGCAAAATCGGTAATGCCGGGATTGTGGGAGAATACGGCGATTGAATTAAATTTATCATCCGTCTTACTGATCATTTCATAAAACGTGTCTGCCGCTGCGATATACAATTCTTCTATAAGGATTATTTCTTCTTTATCTCTCTTGTACTCTTTTGCAAAAATAGCAGCCGTCTTCCTGGCCCGCCTTGCGGGACTGGATACAAAAGCGTCAACCTTTATTTTTTTAGATAATAAGCGCTTCGCCATTTCAGGCGCATCTTTCCTTCCTCTTTCATTTAAGGGGCGGTCAAAGTCACTTAGCGATGCAGTACTCCAGTCGCTTTTGGCGTGGCGGATAAGTATCAACGTCTTACCCTCAGCTCCTAAAGGGGAGTTGTTATCGTAAGTCTTGGGCATTTCGTTTAGTAGTGTAATTTTAATATTAAAATGAAGTAGTATATCTTCTTTTTAACAGGCCTGTTTCTAAAGCCTCCGTGATTAGATTTAATACCCCCTCACATTCTTTCCTTCCATATAATTCATGAATGCTTTATTGACCACTTTATTACCGCCGGGTGTAGGATAGTCGCCGGTAAAATACCAGTCGCCTAAGTTGCCGGGACATGACTTATGCAGGTCTTCGATGTTTTGAAAAATTACATCTACCGGAACAGTAATATCAGGAGGAGTGATCAGTTCGGCGATCTTTTTGGATAATTCTTCAGGAGTAAACTGCCTGTATAACTGCTGCACTATATTTTCCGTATGCAATTGATTATTGCGCTGCAGGTCTTTGCATTTGTCAAGCAATTCTTTCAGGCAATTTTCTTTTTTTCTTTCTTTCATTAATTCGATAGCCGCGTTAAAGGCGATGAAATCACCCATCTTGCTCATATCAATTCCATAGCAGTCCGGGTAGCGTATCTGCGGTGATGATGAAACAACGATAATGCGCTTCGGCTTTAATCTTGACAGCATTCGGATAATGCTTTCTTTCAGGGTAGTCCCTCTTACAATAGAATCATCAATCACTACCAGTGTATCCAGCCCGGCACGTACAGTGCCATACGTAATATCATAAACGTGCTGCACCATTTCGTTTCTTCCGGCATCTTCTGAAATGAACGTACGCATCTTCACGTCTTTAATGGCGACTTTTTCAATGCGTATGCGGCGATTGATCATTTCACTGAGCTTCTCTTCATCATAATCATTGCCCCAGCTCATTATTTTTTCAATCTTTACTTTAGCCAGGTAATCTTCCATCCCTTTTACCATTCCATAAAAAGCGACTTCCGCTGTATTAGGGATAAAAGAAAAAATAGTATTCTTCAGATCATAGTCAATAGCATTCAATACCTGTTCACTGAGATGATAGCCCAGTGCTGATCTTTCTTTATAGATCTTCTCATCACTTCCTCTTGAAAAATAAATCCGCTCAAAACTACAGGCCTTTCTTTCTTTGGGTTCCAGTATCTGCGCGATCTCTATTTCATTTTTTTCATTCACGATCAACGCCTGTCCCGGCATCAGCTCACGCACTTCATTTTCACCTACGTTAAAAGCAGTTCGGATAGCGGCCCTTTCTGATGCTGCGACTACCACTTCATCATTAATATAATAATAGGAAGGACGAATGCCATGTGCATCTCGAAAAACAAAACCAATACCACTTCCTGTCATTCCGCCTACATGAAAACCACCATCAAAAAGAGGAAGGGCTTTTTTCAATACCTTTTTAATGTCCATTTTTTCCGGTGATGCTTCATCTTCCTTACACAAAAAAGTATGCATTAACTCGATCATGGCGGCAAGATCACTGAACCGGACGGTATGATGCGGTTCTTTGCCGATCAGGGTGAATAAGTCGTCGGAATTTACAATATTGAAATTGCCGGCCAATGCCAGGTTACGTGAAGGGATAGTATCACGGTTGATAAAAGGGTGACAATACTCAAGTTTGTTTTTCCCCTGTGTACCATAGCGAAGATGCCCGAGCATCTGCTCACCAAGAAAACCCACATGCCCTTTCATCAATCCGGGGTGATTTCTAATGCCGGGATGATATTGTTCCAGCTCATCCACTTCTTTTCCTACCTGTTGAAAAATATCTGCAATAGCCTGTGGCGCATTGCTTCTTTTGCGGTTCATGAAAGGGTAACCGGGTTCTACATTTAGCTTTACTGTAGCAATACCAGCCCCATCCTGTCCCCTGTTATGCTGCTTTTCCATCAGCAGGTACAGCTTATTCAGGCCCCACATTACCGTACCGTATTTTTGCTGATAATACGAGAAAGATTTTCTTAACCGGATGAATGCTAAGCCGCATTCGTGCTTGATCGGATCGCTCATGGAATATGCTGAAAAGAGCGGCAAAGGTAAGTGATTGATGTAAAATGGCTGTGTTAATTCCTGTTAGTTTTAAGACGTTTTAGGTTGGGTTAATAGATAGCGCTGCTAATGGGGGATTGACAGCAGCGGGAAAACGCCCTTTCCGCAGGGCTATATCAATTTTTAAATATTCTTCCAACGATATCAGGGTCGTTTTCGCTGAAATATCACCGCTGCGTTCTGCAGCAGGTCTGCGCTGAAGCGGACCTGGTAAACATCATCACCATCGTGAATAACCAGCAGGCCGGTATTGGGGGGATATTTTCCCAGGTTCTCGGCATACAGTACCAGGGTCAGCGAATCCGTTTTTCCGGCAGGAACATAAATGGTTTTCTTTATCGCTGTTGCTTTTAATCCCTGTTTGGCTAATATCAGTTCTCCATTTAATAATACACTTACCGTATCACCATCTACTTCTCCGTTATCATATAATGATAATTCAAGGCTGTCGGACCTGAAAAAAACAATTTGCGGAGCGGCTATGCTCCTTTCTGCTACTAATGCCGCAGCTCCGGCAACAAAGGGTTTAGCTTCCAGTGGTTTTACTATTGACGGAAGCTTTTCTTTGTTATCAATTACAACAGTTGCTGTTTCTGTTTTTTTGATCTCCGTTTTTACGGGTTCAGTACTTACTTCTTTCTTCTGTTCAGCAGGTTTTGCTATTGCAACCGGTTCCGCTGTTTTGGTTTCTTTTTTTACAGGAGTATTTTCCTCTTCTTTCTTTTTTACACTTACTGCAACGACAGCCGGTTTATCTTCCTTTACCGTATCCTGCTTTTTGTTTTCCGTTACCGGCTCCTTCTTTACAATTACCGGTTCTGTTTTAACGGGAGTTTTCACTATATCCTCTTTTTTTGTACCCTTTGGTATAAGAGGTGCGGCTTTCTCTTCTTTTACAGCAATATCCTTACTATTATCCTTTACTGGCTGTGCTATAATTTCAGGCTCTTTTTTTACCGGGACTTTCGTTATCTTTTCTTTATTTATTTCCCTGGCTGATACAACCGATGGCTTTGCGGCTTTTGCAAACTCTTCTTTTTTAATTCCTGCTTTCTGTTGATTTATCACTGCAGCAGTTTGCTCCGCCTTTTTTGCCTCCTGGTAAAATACAATATCATCTGTCAGCTTCAGCTCTTCAAGGTGTGGCATAAGCTTGGATTTTTCAATATCTGTTTCCGTTTCCAAAGCTATTTTTCCTGAAATAGAATAATATCCATGCTTTTTCGTCTCCGTGGTTTTCCAGTCTCCATCCAAATGCCAGATACTGTCATGCTGATTACGGCGGAAAGTGCTGATCAGTTTTACCCCTTTATCAGGTTTGCGGGGAAAATTATGGGAAATGATATCATCATCCTTTACTTCGCAAACATCCGCTTCAACAGTTCCCTTTACTCTTTTTACAATGTAGTAAAGAGTATCATGTACAAAAAAGGTCATGCGGGAATAACCATATACCTTATCCTTGTATTGAGTAAGAACGATCTCAAATGACTGATCTCTCCGGATCGTATTGCTGTCATTACTCAGGGTTCCTATCCAGAGACCTGTAAGTGACTGCGCATAGAAAGTAAGCGGGGCAATTAAAAGAAGAATAGTTAGCTTAATGGTTTTCATGGTGCGATGATTGGACGCTTTTCAATAAACGAATTTACGTCCCTTACATTGCATAAACGAAGTAGAAAGTCAGTGTATATTTACTAAAAAAGCCACCGGGAAACAGTGGCTTATATTTATTTATTCCCTTTAGGAGGAAGGAATTTATCCATTCATACTTGCGAGGAATTCTTCATTACTCTTGGTTCCTTTCATACGGTTTTGCAGTTCCCGCATCGCTTCTTCGGTATTCATATCGGTGAGGAAAACACGAAGAAGGTTCATCCGCTGCAACACCTCCCTGTCAAGAAGCAGATCATCCCTTCTAGTTGAGGAAGAAACAAGATCAATAGCGGGGTAAACACGCCTGTTGGCTAATCTCCTGTCTAATTGCAGTTCCATGTTACCGGTACCTTTGAATTCTTCAAAGATCACTTCATCCATTTTACTTCCTGTATCAACCAGGGCTGTCGCTATTATCGTCAGAGAACCGCCAAACTCAATCTTCCTGGCAGCACCAAAAAATTGTTTGGGCTTTTGCATCGCATTGGCTTCCACACCGCCGGATAATACTTTACCTGATGCGGGAGCCACCGTATTATGGGCTCTTGCCAAACGGGTGATCGAATCAAGCAGTATCACTACATCATGCCCGCACTCTACCAAACGTTTTGCTTTTTGCAAAGCCATAGTAGATACTTTAACGTGCTTTTCCGCCGGCTCATCAAATGTAGATGCTATCACTTCGCCTTTTATACTGCGCTCCATATCTGTTACCTCTTCAGGTCTTTCATCCACAAGTACTACCATCAGGTAACATTCAGGGTGATTAGCTGCAATAGCATTGGCCACTGCTTTTAATAGCATTGTTTTACCGGTTTTCGGCTGCGCCACAATCAAACCACGCTGACCTTTACCTATTGGTGTAAAAAGATCCATGATACGTGTGGAATAATCACCCGGTGTAGTAAACAGGTTTAATTTTTCAAAGGGGAATAACGGAGTGAGATAATCAAATGGTACACGGTCACGGACTTCATCCGGTTTTTTACCATTGATCGTATCCACTTTTAATAATGCAAAATATTTTTCACCTTCTTTAGGAGGACGCACAGCGCCATGTACAGTATCGCCTGTTTTTAATCCAAACAATTTTATTTGTGAAGGAGAAACATATACATCATCAGGAGAAGATAAATAGTTGTAATCAGATGAACGGAGGAAACCATAGCCATCGGGCATCATTTCCAGTACACCTTCTGATAATATCACACCATCAAACTCAATATTAAAATACTGTTCACGGCGGGAAGGATATACTTTATTCTGCCCGGAATTCTGGTCGGAAGAATTTGTGGAGTCACCGTTGCCGGATTTGTTTTCGTTCTCGTTATCATTTTCGTTCTCTCTATCGTTCTCATTGTCGTTCTCATTGTCGTTCTCTTCATTCCCGTTTTCCTCATTCTGATCACGGCTTTGATCTGAAACATTTCCATCCTCTTCTTCAGGCTGTGCATGCACTTCTTCCACCTGCTCCATCATCTCCTTTTCATCAGCTTTTTTACTACGAACTTTTTTTACCGGTGCTGCCTTTTCTTCTTTCTTAACAGGCATAATAACAACGGGCTTTTTTATAGATTTTTTATCCTCGCCGCTGTCTTCCACTACGGCTTCTTCGGTAGAGATGCCGGTTGAAGCTTTAATAATCCGTTTGCGTTTCCCTTTCTCTTCAGCAGGGGCGGCGCCCTTGGACCCGGCGATAGCCTGGCCATCAAGAATCTTATAAACAAGTCCCTGCTTGTCTAATTTTTTTGCGTTGGGAATTTTAAGCTGCTCGGCTATGTCCAGCAGTTCAGGAACGAGCATTTCGTTCAGTTGCAGAATATCATACATACAAAAAGCTTGAATTTTAACACAGTACCCTGATCACTGGTCTGAAAAATTGTAAAAAGTTGAGTTTATGTAAAAGGAATTGATAAAAAACAGATGAGCCAACTAAGAGAGTATCGAACTAATCAGCCTTTTCTCCAATGCAATGTTACGGCCTTTTTGGTAAAAACAAAAATTTTTGGCCTGATCACCAAAGTTTTAACGGGGGTAAGTGGGAAAAGCAGAAGTATTTGTCCGGCTTTTAGGGGTATTGATTAGCTTTTTTACAGGGCTATCCCAAATCCATGAAATTAATCCAGGACATGGTTAATAGGAATTACTTACGGGATAGCTCCGCCTTCATTTTGTAGAGTGATAACTACAAGGGTTGCTGAAAATCTATTACTAAAGAACAATGCCCTGCTCTATTTTTTTTCCCTGGTTACGTCAGTTACTTTGATAATGAAAAGTGAAAACGAAAATACCTGTATGAAAACAAACCATCATCTGAATCCATCCTATTAAAAACAATTTTATGAAAAATGAATCTACGCAAAACCAGTTAACGCTGCAGGCAATGGTAAACCGCATTTCAGTCAATTCGTTATCGGCAGTTGCGGAAAAACATAGTTTTATTGTAAACGATATACCTCCGGGCATACAGGTAAGTGCAGATGAACACATGGTGGCATCGGTATTTGGCAGCTTGTTAAACACGATTATCAGTCATACTGAAAATTGTTGTATCCGCATTTCAGCAAAACTCTTTGGAAAAGAAGTTTTAATCAATTTAAAAGAAAGCTACCAGGTAAACGTCCGTGCTTTCGCTGGCAGTCTGAGGGAAATAAAACAATTAGCCGAAAAGATCGGGGGTACCGTTACCATTACCAGTGACCGTACAAGGGAAACCAACATTTTTTTCAGTTTTGCCAACAATCTTTCTATAGCAGCATGATCATTCTACTTATACAAATACACGGTCAACAAATGGTTTATTATTTCAAATATTCCATCTTGAAAATAAGAACTGTGCTATACAGCCAGTTTTGACCGTAAAAATTAAGCATCCCGGGCTACCACTTTACTTATACCCTTTCATGGCTTTCTGAAATGAATCCTTTTCCTGCGTTATCTTTGCCGTCCTTAAATTTCAAAGGATGTTCAACAAAAGGATAAAGATCAAAGAACTCCTGGCGCAGGAGCCAACAGGCCAGGAAGTAACAGTAATGGGATGGGTACGCACCTTTCGCAATAACCAGTTCATAGCGCTGAATGATGGTTCTACCAATAATAACCTGCAGGTAGTGGCCGGGCTGGGAAAGTTTGATGATGAATTACTCAAAAGAATCACCACATCCGCTTCATTGAAAGTAACGGGCGCCATTGTTCCGTCGCTGGGTAAGGGACAAAAAATGGATATGAATGCAACAAGCATTGAAATACTTGGCGATAGTGATGCGGAAAAATATCCCTTGCAACCCAAAAAACACAGCCTTGAATTTTTAAGGGAGATCGCTCACCTGCGTTTTCGCACCAATACATTTGGTTCTGTATTCCGTGTCCGCCATTCATTAGCCTTCGCTATTCATAAATTCTTTAACGATAAAGGATTCGTTTATATGCATACGCCGATCATCACGGCCAGTGATGCGGAAGGCGCAGGTGAAATGTTCCGGGTAACTACATTACCATTTGATGAGAAAAATGAAAAGACGCCCCGTAATGAAGATGGTTCGATAAATTTCAAAGAAGATTTTTTCGGACGCGCTACCAACCTAACGGTAAGCGGACAATTAGAAGGAGAACTCGGAGCCACCGCATTTGGCGAGATCTATACATTTGGTCCAACTTTCCGTGCGGAAAATAGTAATACGGCAAGACATCTCGCTGAATTCTGGATGATAGAACCAGAAATGGCTTTTTGCGACCTGGAAGACAATGCCAACCTTGCGGAAGAGTTTATCAAATACCTGATTCAGTATGCTATGAACAACAACCGGGAAGACCTGGAGTTCCTTGCCCAACGCCTGTCCGATGAAGAAAAACAATTGCCCCAGGATAAGAGAAGTGAAATGGGATTGATGGAAAAACTGGAGTTTGTGCTTACTAATAATTTTGAACGCCTTACTTACACAGAAGCAATTGATATTTTAAAAGAGAGTAATCATAATAAGAAAAAGAAATTTCAATACGAGATCACTGGCTGGGGAATGGACCTGCAAAGTGAACATGAAAGATTCCTGGTAGAAAAGCACTTTAAGAAGCCGGTCATTCTTACCAATTATCCCGCAGCTATCAAATCGTTTTACATGCGCCTGAATGAAGACGGTAAAACAGTTGCTGCCATGGATATCCTCGCACCGGGTATTGGTGAAATAGTGGGTGGCTCGCAAAGAGAAGAAAGATTGGATAAACTGGAAGACAGGATGAAAGAGATGAATATTCCCGCAGAAGAACTATGGTGGTATATGGACACAAGAAGATTTGGCACCGTACCACACGCAGGATTTGGGTTAGGTTTTGAAAGAATGGTGCAGTTTGTTACCGGTATGACAAATATCCGTGATGTGATAGCGTTTCCGAGAACGCCGAAAAGTGCAGAGTTTTAAACTAACAGATTTTTAATAGAGTAAAAGAGGCGCAGCTATGCGCCTCTTTTCTTTTACTACCCTGTACCGGGTATTGCTGTGGTATTACAATGACTTACCTTGTATCAACCATTCCGCAAAAATTCTTTCATGAAAAGTATTCTCATTTTTTTATCTCTTCTTTCCTTTTCTTTTAGCTCAGTTGCCCAAACGCAGGAAGAATTATACACGCTATTAACTGATCTATATACTGCCCGTCAATTTAAAGAGGCGGTACTTGTAGCAGAAAAACTGATCGCGATCACCAGTAAAAAGGGAGATAACCATCCGGATCATAAAGAAAGCCTTGTCAGCCTGGCTATGATATATATTGAGATGCAGGAATACGCCAAAGCGGAGACTGCCTGCCTGAAGCTGGTTGAAATAAACAGGAGTTACTATGGAGAAACAACGGATGAATACCTGCAAAGCCTGGGAGTACTCGGAATTATATATGAAAGAAAAGAGGATTTAAATAAAGCTGAGACAGTTTATAAAAAAATAGCTGACACACGCAGCGGGCTATCAGGCGTATCCAGCATGGAGTACGCCATTGCCGTAGACCATCTTGCTGATCTGTATGCAAAAAAAGAAAATTACACAACAGCAGAGCCATTATATCGGCGATCGCTGGAAATAAAAACTAAACATGTCGGCGACAAACATCTTTCCTATGGAAAAACAGCCAACAGCCTGGCAAAACTATATGAGGTCACTGGTCGGTATGATAAAGCTGGTCCATTATATAGTAAAGCGATGGCAGTCTTCAAATTTCAGCTGGGAGAAAAATCGGCAGAGTATGTCGGAAGTTTGTTCGCACTTGCCAGTATGTATAAAAATATCGGGCAATATACAAGCGCAAAATCTCAGTATATCCTTTTAACAGAACGGGATAAAGAATATTTAGACCAACGTAATTATTATTTTGCAGCAAACATCTATAGCCTGGCCGAAGTACATGAAAAGCTGGGAGAATATGCTGAAGCTGAATCGTTATTTATCCGTGCAATGGATATTCGCAGGCGCTACGTCGGGGAAAACCATGTTGACTATGCAGCGAGCCTGAATGGTCTTGGAATGTTATATGACGCAATGGGCCAATATCAAAAAGCCGAACCCTTATTGATTCAGGCAAGTGAAATAGCTAAGAAGGTGGAAGGAGAAACACATATCAACTACGCTATATGTCTTGATAACCTGGCCAGGTTATACGTTAATATGGGCCTGTACAATAAAGCTGAGGCATTGCATATACATGCACAGAAAATCAAAAAAGTTACTACGGGACAGAACAGTCTTTCTTATGCTATTACACTGGACAACATGGCCCGGTTATATAATACCATGGGACAGTATGATAAAGCGGAAGCCTTATACCTGCAGTCAAAAGAGATCATAAAAAAAGTGCAGGGAGAAAATCATCCGGACTATGCTACGAGCCTCAACAACCTTGGAATATTGTACCAGGAAATGAGTCAGTATGAAAAAGCTGAAAATCTGTTTATCCAGTCAAATGAAATCAGAAAGAAAGCATTAGGAGAAAACCACCCGGACTATGCGAACAGCCTGAATAATATTGGGAAGTTTTACCATGACATAGGCCAATATACAAAAGCTGAACAGCTATTCTATCAGGCAATTACGATATTAGAAAAAATACAGCCCGAAAATGCCGGATATGCGGTAAGCTTGTCAAACCTGGCAAGATTATATGGCAGCATTGGACAATATGAAAAATCAGAAGGCCTCTACTTACAGGCAAAAGAAATACTGGTAAAAGTTGCAGGAGACAAGCACCCGGATTATGCCAAAGCCCTGGACAATCTGGCCGCATTATATCTATACATGGGACAATATGAAAAGGCCGGCCCGTTACAGATTCAGGCAATAGAAATCTGGAGAAAAGCGCTGGGGGATCTGCATCCTTCTTATGCTGCCAGTTTAAGCAACCTGGCTTTTTCTTATTTAAGTATGGGGCAATATGAAAAGGCCGAACTCATGTACTTACAGGTAAGAGAAACTATGAAGAAAATGTTAGGAGAGTCCCACCCGGATTATGCGAACAGCCTTAACAATCTGGCCTTTTTGTACTTAAATATGGGACAATATGAAAAATCCATACCGCTGTATATTCAGTCAACTGAAATAATAAAAAAAGTATTAGGAGAAACCAATCCGGCCTATTCCGACGGGCTGGTGAACCTGGCATTATCTTATCAAAATGCAGGTGAACCTGAAAAAGCGGAAAAACTCATTCTTCAAAACAGCCACATAGAATTAAACAACCTGTATAAGAATTTTACTATTCTTTCTGAAAAAGAGAAAGGGAACTATCTGTCTAATAAAGTTTTCTTGCTGACGGCGAATAACAGCTTTCTATATAATTACAAAAAAGCCTCCCCTTCCATTTTGCAAAACAACTTCAACCAACAACTTGTTTTCAAATCACTCGTACTTTCCGATACGAGGGATGTGCTTTTGTCTGTTCAGCAAAGCACTGACACAACGGTACAGCGATTGCTGAAAAACTGGCAAACCAATAAAACGCTGCTGGCCAAACAATATGCTATACCTATTGCTAACAGAAGACCGGATTTAAAACAAATAGAAGTCAAGGCCGAAAACCTGGAAAAAGAACTTACCCGCACATCATCTGCATTTCGTAAACAACAGAATACCGTACATATTTCATTACACGATGTCCGGAAAAATATGAAGCCGGATGAAGTAGCAATAGAATTCGTCAGCTTTCATTTATATAATAAAAAATGGACCGACAGTACTGTATACGCAGCTTACTTATTGAACAAAACGGATTCACTCCCTGTTTTCATTCCTCTCTGCGAAGAAAAGCAATTGACAAGAATACTCTCTCCCAAATTTGTTTCAAATGAAAGTATCAAGGCTTTATACCGGAGTGAAATTGCCGGGGAAGAAGAACAAAAAATAGAACTGGGTGACAGCTTATATGCATTAATATGGAAACCGCTTCTTCCTTATTTAAAAGATATAAAGAAAATTGATTACTCTCCTGCCGGTTTATTGTACAAAGTGGCTTTCCATGCTTTACCCACAGGGGATAGCCAATTGCTGCTGGATAAATATGAACTACGCCAGTACACAAGCCTGAGAAGAATAACAGAAGATACCGTTCAAACCATTAATGAAAAAAACATCGTTCTGTTTGGCGATTGTGCCTTTACTATGGATAGTACTTCCACTGCTCCTGTTGCTGGCAGGGTTGCCGCATGGAAAAATCTTCCCGGTACGGCCCGGGAGATAAAAGGCATACAGGCATTGTTTGATAAAAATAAAATAAAGACCGCATCCTATTTGCAACAGGCTGCATCGGAAGAAAACCTGAAATCATTGAGTGGAAACTCCCCCGCTATTCTTCACCTCGCTACGCACGGTTTCTTTTTACCCGATCCCGAAAAAAAGAAAAAAGAAGGACCTTTAAAAACTGATGTAAATGTATTCGCATCAGCGGATGATCCATTATTGCGTAGTGGTATAGTATTGGCTGGTGCCAATAGTACCTGGAATGGTCAATCCTCCATACCGGGAAGAGAAGACGGGATCGTCACCGCTTATGAAATATCACAACTTGATCTGGGGAAAACAAACCTGGTGGTATTAAGCGCTTGTGAAACTGCATTAGGAGATATCAAAGGAAATGAAGGTGTGTTTGGCTTACAGCGTGCATTCAAATTAGCGGGTGTAAAAAATATGTTGTTGAGTTTATGGCGTGTACCTGATGCGGAAACGGCGGAATTAATGACAGTTTTTTACAATTACTATATCGGGGGTAAAACAGTAAGAGAAGCTTTTAATGCCGCACAAAAAGACATGCGTGCTAAATACAAGCCTTACTACTGGGCGGCTTTTGTGCTGATTGAATGAGTAAGGCCAGCGGCTTCCTGAAGATTGCTTATATTTAAATAAGACTACTTTCTTTTCGGCTATGAAACTTGTTTCGCTTTTTTTTATATCGTTAATTTTTCCTGTTGCCCTGCATGCACAGAGCTGGAATCAATTAAATACGCAATTTATAGAGCTCTGGAATAACGAAGACTTTGATAAAGCCATAACTGTAGGTGAAAAAGCAAAACTGGCGGCAAAAAAAGAATTTGGAGCCGCGCATCAAACCTACGCTCTCAGTTTGTATAACCTGGCCACCGCTTACTTAGAAACGGGTGAATATAAAAAAGCAGAACCGCTTTTTATCCAGGCAAAAGCGATCCAGCAAAAAACACCGGGTGAGAAACATCCTGATTATGCTGCTACTCTCAACGACCTCGCCAGGCTATATACAGAAACGAAACAATATGCCAAAGCAGAGCCGCTTTATTTACAAGCCAAACAAATAAGAGGGGCGGCTCTTGGTGAAAACCATCCTGACTATAGTACCACGCTCAATGACCTGGCAACACTCTATGTTGAAATGAAACAGTACATCAAAGCTGAATCCCTTTATTTACTGTCTAAACAAATAACTGAAAAAACAACAGGTGTTTCCGATCCGGAATATATAACCACTATCAGCAACCTGGCCTTACTGTATGAAGACATGAACATGTATGAAAAGGCCGAACCTCTTTATATAGAAGCTAATAAATTTTACCAGCAACACCCGGGAGAAAACGATGCGGACTATGATGCTTCTTTAGACGGTTTGGCTTCGCTGTATGATAAAATGGGGCAATATGCCAAAGCAGAAGAGTATTACCTGTTATCTGCGGCAATCAATAAAAAGCAAGCCGGTGAAATAAGTGCGGCCTATGCAAAAGTGATTAACAGGCTTGCATTAATTTATACGGCTATGGCGGAATACGATAAAGCCGAACAACTTTATTTACAAGTTGCGGCCATCCGTAAAACGGTTTTGGGCGACGGCCATCCGGACTATGGTACTGCACTGAATAACCTGGCTTCACATTATTTGGATCTGGGGCTGTATGAAAAAGCAGAATCATATTATTTACAGGCGATAGACATCGCAGGGCAAAACCCGGATAAAAGCAATACCGACTATCTCAGTTTTGTAAATAATGTGGCAATGCTTTATATGAAAAAAGGAAAGTATGACATGGCAGAGCCCCTGTTGATAAAATTAAAAGAGGCTAAAAAAAATGTATTTGGCGAAAACCACCCCTCTTACGCTGTTTCACTAAGCAACCTCGCTACTGTATACTTTACTACCGGCCGATATGAGAAAATGATCCCTCTTTATAC
>JAATGJ010000186.1 GCA_015654695.1 Chitinophagales bacterium
CATGGTGCAATGGTAGCAGACGGGTCTCCAAAACCTTTGATCTGGGTTCAAATCCTAGTGCCCGTGCAGTTTAATTTTAAAAATTAAAATCATGAACAAGATCGCAACTTATTTTAAAGAGTCATACAAAGAGCTGACTGAAAAAGTAACCTGGCCTAACTGGGCACAGCTTCAGCAGTCAACAATGATTGTATTGGCAGCTACGCTGGTGATCACTGCTCTTGTGTCCTTAATGGATTTTGCAGCTGGTGGAGCTTTAAAATTTATCTACAATCAACTTTTTAAATCATGACTGACCTAACTACGACAAATAATACAGAGAATCCGCAGCAACAGGAAACAAAATGGTTTGTGTTGCGGGTGGTGAGCGGAAAAGAACGCAAGGTGAAAGAATACCTTGACAAAGAAGTATCCCGCGGTGGCTGGAGCGAGGTGGTGAAGCAGGTATTCCTGCCGGTGGAAAAAGTATATAAAGTTGCAAACGGTAAAAAGGTGGTAAGAGAACGCAATTATTATCCTGGTTATGTCATGATTGAAATATCTGATGGCAAGCTAAGTGATGATCTTCGTGATACCATAAAGAACACAAACAGTGTTATTCATTTCTTAGGGAAAGAAAATCCTATCGCTTTACGCAGGGCTGAAGTGAATAAAATGCTGGGTAAAATGGATGAAATGGCTGAATCAGGCGGGGTAAGTATGGTAGAGCCCTTCATAGTAGGAGAAACTATTAAGATCATTGAAGGACCTTTCAATGATTTCAATGGTGTGATAGAAGAAGTAAATGATGAAAAGAAAAAATTGAAAGTAACGGTAAAAATATTTGGTCGTTCTACCCCTGTTGAGTTGAACTATATGCAGGTAGAAAAGATCGGTTAAAAGAAAAACACTAAAAGTAAAGCCATCCGCCGGTCGGCGGATGGCTTTTTTATGCCCTGTTAAGACTTCCCTAAAACAACATTTTGCATTATAAAACTATGACTGGTTTTGATGAGCGGTAACATTATGCCATAGTCGTACGTATATCTTCGTAGCGACGACTATTACTTGACCGTGTAAACCAACCACCTACCAGTATGAAGAGAAAGCTCATTCATCTGCTATACCTGGGCCTTCTATATTCCGGGTATGCTTTTTCGCAGACAACAGCCCCAAGGGAATTACCCGCCAAAAGAACGATTCAGCCAGTAAAAATTGATGGTCTGTTGAATGAACCGGCGTGGAAAGATGCAGCTATGATGAATGATTTAGTAGAGTTTCGTCCAAAGATGGGAGCGAAAGAGCAATACGAAAACAGATCGGAAACCTGGTTGATGTATGATGATGAAGGGATATATTTTGGCGGCTATTTGCATGAACGTACAAAAGACAGTATTGCTACCGAACTGAAGGGACGTGATGGTTTTGGAACTAATGATTACATAGGAATCATTTTGGATACCTATCATGATCAGTTAAATGGTTTCGAATATTTCGTCACACCACTTAATGAACAATGGGATTCAAAAATGTCTCCTGCCGGGATCAACAGTGATAATGGTGGCGAAGATTTTACCTGGAATGCAGTTTGGAAAAGCGGCGCAGTAATACATGAGGACGGATGGAGTTTTGAAATGTTCATACCGTATTCCGCAATTCGCTTCGGCAAAAAAGATGTGCAGAACTGGGGTATGAATATAACACGCCGCAGAAGAAAGACCGAGCAGCAATACACCTGGAATCCTATCGATATAAATGTGAATGGTTTTCTTACACAGGAAGGACTATGGACTGGCATCACGAATATAAAGCCGCCAGTCCGTTTACAATTCTCCCCTTATTTTTCAGTTTATGCTAATCACTTTCCGTCTGGCCAGCCCGGACAAAAAAATTGGACGAGCCAGGTCAATGGAGGTTTGGATCTGAAATATGGTATCAACCAGGCTTTTACATTCGATGCTACATTGATCCCTGATTTCGGTCAGGTGCAGAGCGACAACCAGGTCCTGAACCTTAGTCCGTTTGAAGTGAAGTTTAATGAGAACAGGAGTTTCTTTACAGAAGGTACTGAACTTTTCAGTAAAGGCAATTTATTTTATTCAAGAAGGATCGGTGGCACGCCTTTCCATTTGTATGACGCCTACAATAATGTTAATGGCAATGAGGAAGTGGTGAAAAACCCGTCTGAGTCAAAACTTATTAACGCTTCAAAAATTTCAGGAAGAACACAGAAAGGATTAGGTATTGGGGTTTTAAATGCCATTACAAAGCCGCAATATGCGACGATTGAAAATACAACGACAAAAGAATCCCGGAAATTTGAAACCGATCCGCTAACCAATTACAATGTATTTGTGCTTGATCAGACATTGAAGAATAATTCAAGCATTTCATTAATAAACACGAATGTGTGGAGAAGCGGAAAAGATTATGATGCCAATGTAACAGCGGCGCTTTTCAATTTTAGCGATAAAAAGAATATCTGGAATTTTACAGGCCAGTTGAACAATAGCAACCTGTTTGGCTATGATGCAACCGGTACCAAAAGCGGGTACAGCCATAACTTCAGCTTTGGTAAACGAAGCGGTCGTTTCAACTTTAATCTTTCGCAGGACCTCACTGATACAAAGTACACGAACAATGACCTGGGTTATTTTACCAACAACAATTATATAGACCACGGTATATATGCGGGGTACAGGTGGATTGTACCAAAAGGGTGGTATAACAGGATATTTATAAACTTCAATGCTAACATAAGCAAATTGTTCAGCCCTATCGGATCAATAGACCAGACATATCAGCGATCCAATATTAATGTCAATTTTAACGTTCAAACCAAAAAACTATCCTGGTTTGGCTCCTTCTGGAATTATACCCCGCACCAGAATGATTTTTATGAGCCCCGCAAAGAAGGTTGGTTTTTCCGGCGCGGAGCCAGTGTACTGGGCGGAGCATGGTTTGAAAGTAATGCTTCTAAGCAATACTCTATGTACACAGAGGTAGCCGCAAGAAAGTATATCAACTTCTACGACTTGTTTGCCATGGATGCACTGCTAAACCAGAACTATCGTTTTAATAACAGGTTTTCGTTATCCCACCGGATCAATTACCAGCCGCGTTTTAATGGTGTTGGTTATGCCTGGTCGGATAATTCGCAGATAATTTTTGCCAGGAGAAAAGTAAATACCATAGAGAATATTCTCAGCGCCAAATATAGTTTTACCAACAAAATGGGTATTAATTTAAGGGTAAGACATTATGTGAGCAGTGTTGCGAATAAAGAATTTTTCTCTTTGCAACAGCAAAATGGTAAATTACTTTCTAATCCCGCATTCAGCGAGAATGTTGACCGTAACGTGAACTATTTTAATGTTGACATGGTCTATACATGGCAGTTTGGCCCCGGTAGTTTTTTGAATATTGTATGGAAGGATGCTGGGTTTACTTACCATGAATTTGTAGAGAAAAGCTATTTCAAAAATTTTAGTAATACGGTTGACTCTGATCAGAACAATAATATATCAATAAAAGTTATTTACTTTCTCGATTACCTGGATATTAAGAAATGGAAAAGGGCGAAGAGGTAAAAGAGAAGAGGAGGAAAGAGAGGAGGTGAATACATTATGGCATTGGGGTGATTTAAGCAAATGGTTTTTGACTATCAAGCCTCCTCACTGCGGGGCTTTGCATCAGGCTTAAAATAATTCCGCAAAACCTTTCAAATTTCGTTTCACACCCTTATCTTTGCCGCCCCAATTAGTTCTTTTGAAATCCTGTAATTACAGGATAAGGAATCCGCCATCTGGCGGATTGGGAGACTAAGTAGTCCGCCTGAGGCGGGATAAAAAGTCGTTAACACCAAAAAGATTAAAAATGGCAAAAGAAATCTCCGGCTTTGTAAAGCTGCAGTGCAAGGGTGGTCAGGCCAACCCCGCACCTCCAATCGGTCCGGCTTTAGGTTCCAAGGGTATTAATATCATGGAATTCTGTAAGCAATTCAATGCAAGAACACAGGACAAAATGGGAAAAGTGATCCCTGTATTAATCACCGTTTATACTGACAAAAGTTTTGATTTTGTCTTAAAAACTCCTCCCGCAGCCGTTCAACTGCTGGAAGCCGCAAAAATTCAAAAAGGTTCCAAAGAAAGCAATCGCAGTAAAGTGGGTAAAGTAAACTGGGAACAGGTAGAGGCTATTGCAAAAGACAAAATGCCCGACCTGAACTGTTTTACTATCGAAAGCGCCATGAAAATGGTAGCCGGTACAGCCCGCAGTATGGGATTGAATGTGGAAGGTAAAGCTCCCTGGGAAAATTAAGGAAACCGTCCCGATAGCTATCGGGATGTTCCGGTTCAAAGACGAAACAGGGTTTCGTCATCCAAAAAAGAACTTTTAAAACGAATTATTATGGCATTCATCAGTAAAAAAAGAAAATTAGCTCAGGCTAAAATAGATAAGAATAAATCTTATTCACTTAAAGAAGCATCTTCTTTAGTGAAACAAGTTAATACTACGAAGTTTGACGCTTCCGTTGACCTGCACGTTCGCCTGGGAGTTGATCCCAAAAAAGCTGACCAGGCCATCAGGGGTACAGTTACGCTTCCTCACGGAACCGGTAAATCAAAAACAGTATTGGTGCTTTGTCCGCCTGATAAAGATGCTGAAGCAAAAGCAGCCGGTGCTGACTTTGTTGGCCTGGATGAGTACGTGAAAAAAATTGAAGAAGGATGGGTGGGTGTAGATGTTATTATCGCCACTCCATCTGTTATGCCCAAGATTGGTAAGCTGGGTAAAGTGTTAGGTCCCCGTAACCTGATGCCGAATCCTAAAACGGGCACTGTTACCAATGATGTAGCTGGCGCTATCAGTGATGTAAAAGGTGGTAAGATCGCTTTCAAAGTTGATAAAGTAGGGATCATTCATGCTTCTATCGGCAGGGTAAGTTTTGCGCCTGAAAAAATAGCAGAGAACAGCCAGGAATTGCTGAATGCAATTATCAAGGCAAAGCCTTCTTCCGCAAAAGGTACTTACCTGAGAGGTATCAGCATGGCTAGTTCCATGAGCCCTGGTATTGCTGTTGATACAAAAGGATTTATTTAATTCATAAGCCTTTAAACTTTACAACGTCAAAACTTATTATAAAATGACAAAAGATCAAAAAAACGAAGTGATTGAACTGCTGAAAGGCAAGTTCTCTCAATACACCAATTTTTATGTTACCGACACCGAATCATTGAGTGTAGCGCAGGTAGTTAAACTGCGTCGTGCCTGTTTTGATAAAAAGGTAGAAATGAAAGTGGCTAAAAACACGCTTATTAAAAAGGCAATGGAGTCACTGGACGGCCAGAAATATGCAGGTGTTTATGATTCATTACATAAAGTAACTGCATTGATGTTTTCTGAAAACCCGAAGGACCCGGCGTTGATCATCAGTTCTTTTCGTAAAGCAACAAACGGGGAAAGACCCGAACTGAAAGCGGCTTTCATCAACGGTGATGTATATACTGGTGATAGCAGCCTGAAAGCGCTTACGCAGATCAAAACGAAGCATGAGCTTATTGGTGAAGTTATTGGTTTGTTGCAATCCCCTGCAAAGAGAGTTATCGCTGCTTTATTGCAGCATGCAGAGAAGAAGGCGGAAGCCGCACCCGCAGAATAATTTTAGTATTTTATTGCGAAAGCAATTCAAATAGCTACCTCGCCGGATGGTATAAAAACAAAGGCAGTAACAAATTTTTTTAAACTGCCGTCGGAGCTAATAAAGCGGTGAAGACGGTAAAAATTTAAATCAAATGGCAGACGAAAAGCATTAGCAGAAGGCCTTGTGGCCTTAACAGTAAAAGAAGTACAGGAATTAGCTGACTTCTTAAAATCAGAATACGGTATCGAACCTGCCGCAGCAGCAGTAGCTGTAGCAGCAGGTGGTGGTGAAGGAGCGGCAGCAGCGGAAGAAAAAACTGCATTCAATGTAGTATTGAAAGGGGCAGGCGCTTCTAAACTAAATGTAGTTAAGATCGTTAAAGATCTGACTGGCTTAGGATTGAAAGAAGCAAAAGACCTTGTAGATGGCGCACCCAAGAA
>JAATGJ010000097.1 GCA_015654695.1 Chitinophagales bacterium
GCGCCTTCTTTCCCTAATAATGGTTTGCCTGTTTTGAGCTGTGCAAGAGCTTTGTTTTTTACCGATTCGTAATCGAACTCGAACGGTTTGTCTGTTTTTTTCATTTTACTGTGTTTTTAAAGTTCCTCTTATTTAAGGACTCTGACACAGTTTAATTTACAGCCTCCAATTTCACAACTCTAAAGGGAGAGTTATTCAGCTATTTTGTCTTTATCCTCTTTCTTTTGCCTGCTCGGCAATTGGCAATGCCATCTAATAATATCCGCAATTAAAGGTACAATGTCGTTGTGTTTAGCGCCAAATCGAAATGTCCCAGTTGCTAAGTCAAATCCTCCCATATCTCTATTGTATCCTTCACCATCTATCGGCAAATAATCCATTAGGCCAGACAATCCCGCTTCGCTTCTTTGATCTACGCTCATTGTATAATATCTCCAGGCTAAATTTCCGTGACTAAAATCAAAAGTTTTAAGACCCGTTACTAACTTTTCCTGATTGCTTTCATTATTAAAAACTTCATTCTTTCCAAAAAAAGTGTCATAATACAGCTTAGCAATAGCTTTTAAAACCACTGGCTGAGCGGCGACTGTTTTTAACTTGGGTTGATTATCCAAAAAGCTGGGAATTTCAAGAACTTCGTTCCAATACTTATTTGCCGTCTCTTTTTTATACTCTGTTACGTCTGCCGGTGTGGCGCCATTAATATTTCCTTTATTTAAAAATAAAATCGCATTAATGGCAGCAAGTGATTTACGGGTCAAACTTGGTTTTTCTTCAGTCCAATCAGCTTCAGTAGAAGAATCTAATACTTCAAAATCTATTTCAGAAAAGATATCTCCGATTAAAACGTCACTGACGTAGTTGTTAATCGGATTGGAGCTATCATACTTATTAGCTAAGGATACGTCTATTTTTTTGCCCAATTGGTTTAAGTCATGGAATAACTGTCGTTCTTCTTCTATACCTAAACCAAGATGTATTTCAATTGCTACTTTACAATAAGTACACATATCCCTACACTCATTCCATACCTCCATTTCTTCTTTGGTAAGTTTATTCTTATGATCAGAGAATATTGAACCTTTCCCAGGATATTTATAATTTGAATTTATGTATTTAAGAAAATCAATTACCACCTCAATACCCTTTCTTCTATGCTGCCCATCAACAACCCAAAGGGTATCACCAACTTTCAAAGTAATTTGATGGCCGACTGTTTCATTATTCTTGTCTATTAACGGACGTACATCCTTTAAAGAATTAGCTCTTAAATTAGCAATGATTGGAGCAATTGTATAGTAATTCTGTTTGCCTATTTGCTCTTGAATTCTGAAAAAATGCTCATTAATTTTCAGGTTTTCCTTTTTCATATGGTGTATAGCTGAATCCAACAGAGCTTTTAAAAAATACTTTGCTAATTTATTAGCATGGTTTATGTCCAGCGGCCTTTGGGATTGTTCATCATCAGTCATTCGATTATTGGCGACATCGGAATGGTGGTTAAGTTCAACTAAACTCATTGACGACATTAATGTAGTTTTACCAGCATTAGTTATTTTAAAAGCACGTAATGTCTTGCCTTCCGGAACAATAGTTTCTTGTAATTGGTCCTCGAAAGAGGCTGAAGAGTCGATACTCATTGTTTAATCATTTATTGAATCGTGAAGATATTATATTTCCAGGATAAATGTTTAAATTTCCAGGATTTTTTAAAGTAATTCCAGGATGAATACAAAATATCCCAGGATTAAAATTTTAATCTGTTTGTTGTTAATTGCTTATCAGAGAGTTATCGGGAAAACTCACTTTCTATAATATTACGATCTTCTGACGATAACCATTTCCCCTGATATCGGGGAGGGAATTTTGCAGGCGGGCAAGCACATCATGCTCTCTGCTTTTGTTACTCTTACAGGTCAGAAGTATTTTTGTCAGCAGAGGACCAACCTTATTCCATGGAACAATTAAGTCAATGGGAAATATTGAAAAGCTTTGAAGTAATCTTTAAAGAAGAAAAGATTAGTGTTGATTTAGTACGAATACAAGTAACTGCCGCCCCCGAGTTGTTTTTTTTTGTAACTATGGCTGCCGGGAAGATGCTGATACATAAGAAACCGCTCCGAGATAAACTGCTATGGATAGGGGGTAGTGTAGTTAGTTTTGAAGAATTACAGGAACTGGGATCGGAAATAGAACGACAACTGGGCTATCCCCTTCCTCTGAAAGAAAGTAATAACCCTTTTACATATACAGGCGATATTGATATTAGCATCACCGGTTTTATGCTCGGTAACCTTCCGGCTGAAAAAGCCAAAGCTCCTTATTCTTCATCAATGTGGTACAGGATATACCTGCCTGAAACGACCGTGGTGATGGTGAACATGGATATGCGCGGTATAGGCGTGGGCTGGTCCTGGATACTTGAAGAACCTACCAATTTTAACAGGGAAAACTTCGAGCGATTAACCAAGCTGATAGACTTACATGAGAAAAAGAAAGAGGATAACGCTTAAATCCGTGCTTTACAACCCAGCGTTGCAAACAATGGACTGCGCTTCATCTTAGTTAAACTTGTCGAAGTTTAAAGAAATCAGTAATTTAAAAGAAATAACCGCTTTATGCGTAACCCAAAATGGCACCGGGATGAAATAATATTGGCTTTAGACCTATACTTTTCCAGTGACCGGGGTAGTATAGATGATAAGAATAAAAAGATCATCCAGCTAAGCAAAGTACTCAATGAATTACCCATCTTTCCTGACAAGCCTGATAAGGAACGGTTTAGAAATGCCAATGGTGTGACCCTTAAACTTTCCAACTTCCTGGCCTTTGATCCTACGTATAAAGGAAAAGGAATGAGCGGAGGTTCCAAATTGGATGAAGAGGTATTTAAAGAATTCGAAGATCAAAAAGACAAACTTCACGCTATAGCGAACGAGATAAAAAAAATAGCTGAGGATCCTGCTCTAAGAAGTAAACTTTACACTATAGAAGATGATGAACAGACAAAAACAGACAGCGTATCAGAAGGTCAAATATTATACAAGTTGCATAAGGTAAGAGAACGCGATGGTAAGATAACACTACGAAAAAAAGAACAAGTATGGGGCAAGACTGGTAAACTGGCTTGTGAGGCCTGTGTGTTTGAGTTTGAACCTTATTACGGAACTATTGGCAAAGGATTTATAGAATGCCATCATCGTACACCACTATTCAATTTTAAAGTTTCAACTAAAACGGGACTGGATGACCTGGCGCTTGTTTGTTCTAATTGCCACCGGATGCTGCACAGGAGGATAGATACGATAACAGTTGAGGATTTGAGAATGATGATAAAGTATGATAGAATATAATTTCCAAGCCTAATATGTTTAATATATGAGAGAGTTATTCGAATACACTTTAAAGAAAATTCCTTTTAAATTTGAAAGAGTATTTTATAATGTTGAAGATTTGTATTATCACATAGGATTTGACAACAACGGAAAAGTAGAAATATTTAGAATGAAGAAGGATGAAGAAGGAATGTGGAAAATTCAAGCTCAAGTGTTACCTCTTTGGATTCATGAAATGGAGCTTGAACTTAATGATGTAATAAGGGTAAACGAAACTAGCATTTGAGTCTACTATAGATTAAAATATTTCATTGCCACATCGCCCACCCACCTACCCATGTGAACAGGTACGGCGTTTCCTATCAGTCGGTATGAGCTTCTTTTATTTTCAAAATGAAAATCATCAGGAAAGCCCTGCAGCCGTGCATATTCCCTGACGGAAAAAGGGCGAAGACCATATTTTGCATTACGGTCTTTGACAAGCCGGGTGCCCAAATCTTTTGCATAATGGGCGACGCAAGTGGGAGCTATAGCACCGGGTGTACTTGGGTCAACAATGATGGGCATATCCCTGTACTTTCCATTGATCCTATTAATAACATAGCCCGGCATTTCAACATCGGGGTTATTTTCCAATATATCTTTCAGCCGGGGCCTGTTATTGATTTGGCCGGGTGAAGAAATGGAAAAAGGTTTTCGTGTGCCTATAAGTATCAATCTTTTCCTGCGTTGCGGCAACCAATTGGCGGCATCCACCGGGCAAAAAATGTTGACATAATAATCCTGCAATTTGGTCATGGCTTCCATCACTACTCTGAACTTTCTCATGCCCGGTACATTTTCTACTACATACATTTCGGGCTGTTCGATGGCTATATGGCGAAAGAAATGAAGAAAGAGATCATCACCTGTACGGGTACCATGTATATCGGCAATGGGGGAATATTTAGTGCAGGGATAGGTACCTATAATTATGTCTGTATGCGGCTGCTCCAATACTGTTTTATCTTTTATATCAGCCATTAATACAGTATGAGAAAAGTAATGGCTGTTGGCTCTCATACAATCTGTTGCTTCCTTGTCCAGATCGAGCGATTGAATGATGTTTACTCCCGCCTGCATGATACCGATCTCCATGCCGCCGCATCCTGAGAAATATCCTTTGGCTATAGGTGTGTACATTTTTATAATTGATTATTGAATAATTATTATGGCCTGCTTATCTAAAATTACTGTTGTGCACTTTGTTAACTGGTATGTTTTATAACACAAAATAGATTTTGTGAGAAAGATTGCATTTGCTTTTAAGTCACGTTGAACAAATAGGATTACTAAAGCTGCTTCGTAGAACAAACGTGATTTACAAAACAGTTACTTTGCACCATTCTAAGAAATAGTTTTACTAATTGTATATGAAACAACGGCGACAAAGACCATTCCTAATCCAGCTCTATCGGA
>JAATGJ010000163.1 GCA_015654695.1 Chitinophagales bacterium
GGAAGAGAATGAGAAAACTCAAAAAAAAGGTTCTTTACTCAAAAGAATTTGTCAATTCTTACCACGATTGCATCTTTGTGTGACAATAAAATTGTAAGCGCAAGAGCAGAAGAGGACAAAAAAGAAGCGCAAATGATATTAATGAGTACACAGCAGAAAATGACAGAAGTGGAGATGCAGGCGCTGCGGGCGCAGATGAACCCGCATTTCATCTTCAATTGTTTGAATTCGATCAACCGGTATATTGTAAAAAGTGACCAGACCACCGCATCATTATACCTGACAAAATTTGCGAAGCTGATGCGGCTCATACTGGACAACTCCAACAGCAAGAACGTTATTCTTACAAATGAACTGGAAGCGCTGAAACTCTATATTGAAATGGAAGCCTTGCGGTTTGACAAGAAGTTTACTTACGAGATCAAAGTGGAAGATAACCTCGGTCCTGATACGATAGAAGTGCCACCGCTGATCATTCAGCCTTATGTGGAGAATGCGATCTGGCATGGTTTGCTGCACAAGGAACAGAATGGCCACCTTAGCATCAGGGTTAGTATGGCCGGGGAAGCGATGCTGCAATGTATCATTGAAGACAACGGCATTGGGAGGGTAAAAGCAAAAGAATTAAAAAGCAAAACGGCTACTTCAAGAAAATCGCTGGGCATGCAGTTAACAGAAAGCAGGCTTGACTTATTGAATAAGCACACTGCATTAAATGCCAGTGTAGAAATAGTTGATCTGCAGAATGAAAATAATGAATCAGTGGGAACAAGGGTGGTATTGAATATACCGGTTTAGTGATTGGTAATAAAGTTTAAAATTTTACTGTTATGATACGTTGTGTTTTAATTGATGATGAAAGCAACAGCCTCGAAATGATGGAATGGTTGCTGAAAACTTATTGCCCGCAGGTGCATATTGAAGCCATGTGTAATGCGGCCAGCAAAGGAATAGAGGCAATCAATAAGTATAAGCCTGACCTGGTATTTTTGGATATTGAAATGCCGCACATGAACGGTTTTGATATGCTGGAGACATTTGATAAACTGGATTTTAATGTAGTGTTCTGTACGGCGTATGACCAGTTTGCCATCAAAGCGTTTAAGTACAGCGCATTGAATTACCTGTTGAAACCGGTTGACCCGGAAGACCTGAAGGAAACGATCAGGCGAATGGAAGAAAGGAAATCATCTCCATCAAAAGAACAGATCGAATTGCTATTGCAAAACATTAAGCAAAACTCGAAGACAACAACCCAGCGTATTGCACTGACTACCGGTGACGGGATGATCTTTGTGCCCACGCAGGATATTCTTTATTGCGCTGCGGAAAGTAATTATACCAGTGTCGTACTGGCTGGCGGTAAAAAAATACTGGTATCAAAAGTGCTGAAAGAAATAGACGAAACATTAAGCGGCCCTGATTTTTTCCGCATACATAATTCTTATCTTATCAACCTGAATCATATTAAAAAATATGTAAGGGGCGAAGGAGGTTATATAATTATGGATGATGGCGCCAATATCAGTATTTCCCGCAGCAAGCGCCAGGAATTTATGGATCAATTTTCAAAATTTTAGTATTCCCGGATTAGCAGTAAAGAACATTATAAAGATGGAGGTATGATAGAAAAATATTTATGGATCACTGGCTCCGCTATTTTTCTATGGCTCGGAACGACTCACCTGCTTTATACTTTTTTCACCTGCAAGTTTAATGCAAGAAATAAGGAGGTGATCACAGCCATGAAAAACACATCTCCTGTTTTAACAAGAGATACTACTATGTGGAAAGCCTGGATCGGGTTTAATGGTAGCCACAGTTCAGGGTCTATTTTTTTTGGATTGATAAATATACTACTGGTCAGCCGGTATTTCCCGGTTATACAGGATTCGCCGCTCCTTCATCTTTTGAATATCGCAACCGTAATTTTTTATTTATGGCTTGGTAAAAAATACTGGTTCAGAGTTCCGTTTACAGGGATACTTATAGCTGCCTGCTGCTTTGTTGCGGCAACTCTCATCACTTTCCTCCGATAAAATAGCGCTGCCTACTCAATAAGGCTGCCGGTCACTCAGCACTTCTTTTGTCCATTTACTGCAGGTAATAATATTGTATCCTCAAAATCATAAACTATTAAATCTTACAGAAATGAATTTTTTAAGATTGTTATGTATAATCCTGATAGCTATGCTGATCTCAGCGGCTTTCATGACCTGTAATAAAAGCAAAGGCAGTCTCCCTGAAGCGACAAAAAGTGAGTCAACTGTTTAAAGCGGCTTGTACCATTTCTTCTTCCGGCACCACTTATTCATTAGCTGCTGATCATTACAGCGTTGCGGACAAGTTTATCGGAACACGGGGCTGCAGCAGCAGTGACGCAAACGGAGGATTATGGGGTATGAATAAGACAAATTAAAATGACACGGCTGCCGGTGTCAACTACTCAATAAAATCTCCATCCGCTCAATAAAACTTTTACAGGCCTTATCCCGGTATACTTTTACAATGCAATCGTTAACCATTTAACCTTAAACAATGAAATTCTTACAAACGGCCATCATGGCATTATTTCTTTCAGCGGCTTTTATCGCTTGTAAGAAAAATGATGTAAGAACCCCTTCGTTCAAAATGGAAGGAGCTTGGGAAGGAAAGATAGGGCAAAACACAGATGCGCCTTCCGGTCAATATAAGATCAATATTAAGAACGGCGGAACTATCGAACGTATAAATAGCAACGGTACCGTTTCGGCCTCCGGTTCCTGGAACATGGCAGGCGAAAATTTTACAGCGATCTATTTTTATTCAAACGGAACCGTGGTAAATGTTGCAGGCACTACAGATAAATCAAAAAACAAGCTGACAGCCACGTGGAGTAATAATGGTGATGAGGAAGGCACGCTATATTTCAGCAAACAATAAATTATTACGGACGGTTCTCATAACAGAAGGTTGGGTTTAAAGCGGTGTAACGACCGCTTTTTTATTATGTATGAAAAACTGTGTATCTGGGTTTTCACTATTTGCTATAAAACATTTAGTAAATAATGAAGCGGTACTCTTTAGAAAAGATCCCTGCTATTGTTGCGGGGATTTTTTTATGAATAGAATGACAAGGATGCTGCGACGTTTTTATATAAAAGGATCTTTCACCACTCACTCAAAAAAGATACCCCTTACTCACCATTTCTTCTTTTGGTTTTTTGCAAACAATAGCTTTGGATTATTAAAATCATTAACTATTAAACTTACTAAAATGAAGCGCTTAAAATTTTCTATTGTCGCATTACTGATGTCAGTTGTTTTTTTCTCCTGCAAAAAAAAATCAGATGATATTATCGGCCACAATCCTGCTCCCGGTATCCAGGGCGACTGGATAGGAAAGTATGGATTTGGTAATGAAACACCGGGCATTTATTACCGCTTCAGCATCCAGGCAGGTGGCCTGATAGATGAGTTGAATTCATCAGGCGTTTCAAAAGGAGGAGGTACCTGGACTCTTAACGGAACAACTTTTACAGCTCAATACCAATGGAAAGCGCCGATGAATACAATTTATAAAGTTGCCGCAACGTATAATGAAGCCACTCATAAATTGACCGGAACATGGGGTTATGGTACCAGCGCTACTAATGGTGGTCTGTGGGAGCAAACAAAACAATAACAGGGTTTAAATGTATAATACGGAGACGGTGATAAACCAGCGGTACCGGGTTCGGGCCGCTTTTCTTTTATTGCCAAAAATGATTTTTTGCTGAGTGTTTCCTTTGTAATTTTGCCACAAACATTGTTGTAATGAAACGGAGGTTACTGATATTCTTGTTTGTTTTTTGTTTCTCATTTCTCCTTTCTTATTCCGCAGGGGCGCAATGTTCTATTTGTACCAAAACCGCTCAGCAACTGGGAGAAAAACCAGCCAAAGGAATGAACTCCGGTATTCTCTATCTCGCTTTTATGCCCATGGCTATTGTCGGCGTTATCGGGTACAGGTGGTGGAAGAGTAACAGGGGGAATGGTGAGTAGGAAGAACAATTTCTGTAATTGCTTCCCACTATTTATCAATGATAAATTTGTAGAGGTTAAATGATCCCTTCGGATATAACGCTTCAATTTCTTTTTTCAAAACAGCTTTATCAATATCCTTCATTCTTTTTTGCTGAATAAGATAAAAAGCCCTGTCCGCCAGCAACCAGAATTTTTTATCTGTCAGGTGCGCTTTTTGCAATTGATGTAAAACAATATCCAGCAATTCACTGATACCTTCTTTTTGTGAAGCCACCGTTTTTATTACCGGCACTTCATTATAATGACTCCGGAATGCAGGAGCGAGCATCAAACGAAGATTATTTACAAAGAGTTCCGCATCAGGCCGGTCAGCTTTGTTAACGACAAACACATCCGCTATTTCCATCAGCCCTGCTTTCATGGTTTGTATTTCATCACCGGCTTCAGGTACCATTACTACTACGGTCACATCAGCCAGGCCGGCGATCTCAATTTCACTTTGCCCCACGCCTACTGTTTCAATAATAATATGATCAAACGGAAATGCTTTCATCAGGTCGGTTATTTCAATGATCTTCGGATGAAGACCACCCAGCGATCCTCTTGTAGCCAGTGAGCGGATAAAGATATGCGGATTGGTGTACCAATTGCTCATGCGGATACGGTCGCCAAGCACCGCACCGAGATTAAAAGGAGAAGAAGGATCAATACAAAGGATGCCGACCTTCTTACCGTTACTGACCAATAAATTTATCAATGCATCCACCAATGTGCTTTTACCCGCACCCGGCGGCCCGGTGATCCCGATTATTTTTGTATTGCCTGGGGGAAGTGATTGTAACAGGCTTTCATATCCTTCGTATTCATTTTCTATTAATGAAATACTCCTGGCCAGGGCTTTTGCATCGCCCTGTTGAATTTGTTGTAATAATTCCTGCCACACCATTAATAGTATTAGTTTCTGCTACAACTTACATCTTTATTTTGTACCCTGTAACTTGCAGCAACAAAAATAGGATAAGCTACTAATGCAGCCCTGGCGAAAACATATTCTTTTTTACAGCATCATCGCCATGATGGTTTCTCTTTTTTTATCCCGGGTGGCATTATCAGCCAGCATCATCGTTTTTATATTGATTTGTTTTTTTCATACAGGTATAAAAAGCCATATAAGGATTTTTTTTTCATCGCCCCTTCTATGGAGTATGAGTTTGCTGTTCCTGCTTCCCCTGCTTTCCGGTCTTTGGAGTGAGGATAAAAAGGAATGGCTGAATATTTTACGTATCAAGCTTCCTTTACTTTTAATGCCATTGGCGTTTGCAGCTCCATTTTCTTTTTCAAAAAAGCAATGGCATGGGCTGGCTTTTATATTTATTATTCTAATTACTGCCGGAACTACCTGGACTATGTTTCAATATGCGGGTAACATGACTGCTGTACATGAAGGATACCTGCGTGCGAAATCCATGATTACTCCATTGGAAAATGATCATGTTCGGTTTAGCTGGCTGGTAAGCATAGCTGTACTGGCAGCGGGGTGGTTGTGCTGGGATAACAGGGATAAAAAAAATACCGGGTGGTTATGGCTGATCATATTATGGCTGATCGTCTTTCTGCATATACTGGCGGCAAGAACCGGATTGTTGTCTTTTTATATTATCCTCTTCGCTACCATGCTATGGGTCATCTTTAAAAAAGCAAAGCCGGTATATGGTTTAGGATTGCTGGTAGTATTGATCGCTTTACCTGTTGTTGCTTATTATGCGCTTCCTACTTTTCAAAATAAGGTCAAGTACTTTAAATATGATTTCGGTTTTTTTAAAGATGCACATTACCTGCCCGGAGGCAATGATGCGACAAGGATCATTTCATTAAAAGGAGGCTGGCACCTGATGAATGATCATGCCGTAACAGGCGTGGGATTCGGAGATATTTCCAGGGAAGTAACAGCCTGGTATGATACTAACTATCCCCAGATGCAGCAGGCGGATAAGATATTGCCCGGTAACGAATGGCTGATATATGGAGCAGGTTGCGGTATTACTGGTTTACTAATATTTACATTTGTTATGCTTGTTCCTTTTTTTATCCGGGTAAAAAATAACCCGCTAGCTACCCGGTGGCCCTGGTGGTTGCTGAATTGCCTGGTAGCGGTTGGCTTTTTATTTGACATTGGTCTCGAAGTTCAGTTTGGCGTTTTTATTTATTCCTTTATTGTTTTATTGTGCTGGAAATGGTTTCGCAGTGAAACATTAAAAGCATAATCTTTGCACTTGTTTTATGCAATCCATCTCTGTAGTTATAATATGTAAGAATGAAGCGGCTGTTATCGGCGCTACTTTGAAAAGCCTGCAGGGCCTGGCAGATGATGTCATAGTTTATGATAATGGCAGCACCGATAATACGACGGAGATCGCCCGCCAGTTTAATGTAAACGTTCACCAGGGAAGCTGGGAAGGATTTGGTAAAACAAAAGCCAAAGCCAATAAGCTGGCGAAACATGACTGGATACTAAGCCTGGATGCTGACGAACGGATTGATGAGCAATTGAAACGGTCTTTGTTGGCAATTGAGCCGGAGAGCGAAAGCACGGTCTATGACCTCCGGTTTAAAAATTATTTGGGAAATAAATTGATAAAGTACGGTGAATGGGGGAATGACTGGCATATCCGTTTATTCAACCGTAAGTCTGTGCATTGGAACACGGAGGCTGTACATGAAACATTAGTGTTGCCGGGTGACGCGAACGTCAAAAAGCTAAAAGGCGCTGTACTGCACCCAACCATGGAGGATATTCACGAGTATGCAGAAAAGACAGTACGCTATGCCATGCTGAGTGCGGATAAATATTACCAGCAGGGCAAAAAAGCTTCGTGGTTTAAGATAAGGCTGTCACCGGGATTCAATTTTTTGAAGTACTATATTTTTAAGTTTGGTTTTCTTGATGGACACGAAGGATATATTTGTGCAAAGATGACGGCGCATTATACTTTTTTGAAATATGCAAGGTTGAGAGAACTCTGGAATAAAGAACAGGCAACAAGGAATATTGAATGATGAAGTAATTATAGTGCTTTTTCGCTGTTCAAAATTCCTTGTCCCTTGTTCGATATTTTATAATTTGCGTAAAACCTGTTTGCAAAAGTGACCAATTTTATTCCCATATTTCCCCTTGGCATTGTCGTATATCCCGGCGAGGATCTGAACCTGCATATATTCGAGCCAAGGTATAAACAACTGATCAAAGAATGCCATGAACAAAAAAAGGCATTTGGTATTCCCACGGTATTAGACGACAAGATGCAGGATTTCGGATCATTAGTTACTATAACGGAAATATCCAAAGTAGATGATAAAGGTGAAATGGATATCAAAACAAAAGGCGGGAAAGTATTCCGGATACTGGAAGTGATAAAAAGCGTACCCGATAAATTATACAGCGGGGCTATTGTCAATTACCCGGATACTTATGAAAAGGGAAATCTGGAGCTGATGCGTAAAGTAATGAATGGCATCCGCGATCTGCATAAGTTATTAAAAGTAAACAAAGAGTTTAAAAAAGCGGATGAGGACATCAGGTGTTTTGAAGTAGCCCATCATATAGGATTATCGCTGGAAGAAGAATATGAATTACTTGGCCTCTTTGATGAACGCCAGCGGCAGGAATACCTCAAAAGACATCTGACCAAAGTGATACCGATGGTAGCCGGTATGGAACAACTGAAAGAAAAAATAAAACTGAACGGGCATTTTAAAAATCTTCCCGGGTTTGACGCAACTTAACCAAACAATCACCCCGCAAGATATACAACGCATGCACACCACCCTCTGTTTCGATTTTGGCAATACAAGAAAAAAAGTTGCTGTCTTTAACAAAGACGCAATTCACCGGGTTGCTGTTTTACAGGATGATTCAGTGGAGACTGTTCAATCGCTGATAGACGAATACCAGCCGCGAAAATCCATTTTATCTTCTGTCATTGAACATAACGTTGCCATTGAAGAACTCCTGGCGGGCAAAACAAAATTTCATAAACTGAACCACTTAACTAAACTAGCTTTTACTACTCCTGTTGGAAAACCGGAAGCGATCGGTGCGGATCGCCTGGCACTTTGCGCAGCCGCTGTTCATTATTATCCAAAGAAACACAACCTCGTTATTGGTATGGGTTCATGTGTCACTTATAACTTCATTAATAAGTATCATGAGTTTTTAGGCGGCGCTATTTCTCCGGGCATGGAGATGCGGCTGAAAGCCATGCATCATTTTACAGCCAAACTTCCTTTGGTAAAAGCAGACAGTAACGTGCCGTTGATAGGCTATGATACCACTACTAATTTGCTCACCGGCGCAGTGCTTGGATTGGCCAAAGAGATTGATGGTTTTGTTGATGCATACAAGGAAAAGTTCGGGAACTTTAACGTGCTTTTAACCGGGGGTGATTTAGTGCATTTGGCTTCACACCTTAAAAACAAGATATTTGCAGACCCTGATTTAATTTTTAAAGGTCTTTATGGTATTAGTGAAGTTAATAACCCCTAAGAAAATCAACGACTTATGCCACTTTTTTGCCCGCCGGCGGATGATTCGTTTATCACTTAGCGTTATACTAATTGCTTTCTTTTTTCCTGCATTTTCACAGGACAACTCTCCCTATACCCGTTATGGGCTGGGTGATATTGTTCCTTCCACCAATATAAATGGCCGTGGTATGGGAGGCATATCAGCAGGCTACAACGATTTTCTTTCTATCAATTTTAATAACCCCGCTTCCTATGGTTCTTTCCAGGCGGTAAGGGAATTAAAATCGAAGAAACTGCTTTATGGAAGAGCTATTCTTGATCTTGGTCTGAACATTGAAAACCGTACGCTGATTGATCCCCGTATTACAGGAAAGTTTACATCAAGCAATGCATTGTTCTCTCACCTGCAGGTGGGAGTTCCCCTTAAAGCTAACTGGGGTCTGAGCTTTGGTTTGCGCCCCATGTCAAGGATCAGTTACAGGCTTATTAAAAGAGAAAGACTATTTGATAGCAACTCCGGTTTGCCGATAGACAGTTCCATTACTACGAATGAAGGCGATGGAGGAACTTTCCTTGCATCAGCAGGGATTGGGCACAGGATAACGATCAATGAAAAGCAGAGTATCAGCTTTGGCGTTAATGGCGGGTATATGTTTGGTAAAAAAGATTACAGTGCACGAAGAGCCCTTGTCAATGATACGGTAGAATATACCAGTGGCAATTTTCAGACTAAAACCACCTACGGCAATCTTTATTTCAACGGGGGATTGCAGTACCAGGCGCAACTGGATTCAAGTGTCTTTATAACGTTTGGGGCTTATGGCAATATAAAACAAACACTGAATGGATCACAGGACATCATCAGGGAAACATTTTTTTATGATGCTAATGGTGGTAATGTGCGTATAGACAGCGTGTCAGAAAGCAAGGGTGTAAAAGGAAAGATTGAATACCCTTCTTCTTTTACAGCAGGGTTTACCATACAAAGGATACCGGATAATAAAAAAGGCGGCTGGTTGATTGGTGTTGACTTTAGCCAGTCAAACTGGAAAGATTACCGGTTTTATGGCCAGTCGGATTCAGTGCAAAACAAATGGGAACTTCGTGTGGGCGGGGAATTAAGGCCTTCTTTAAGTTCGGCAAGAAAAAGTTATTTTGGCAATGTAGCGTATCGTGCCGGATTTTTCTTTGGACCTGATTATGTAAAAGTAAAAGAAAAGCTACCGGTATTGGGTGTCACGTTTGGACTGGGATTACCTATCCGGAATTACAACCGGCTGAGCCCGGGGCAGGCTACGATGGTGAACCTGGCTTTTGAGTATATTAAAAGAGGAAATAATAATAATTTGCTGAAAGAAAATATGTTTCGGATATCAGCAGGGTTCTCTCTCAGCGATTTCTGGTTTGTCAGAAAAAAATATGAATAAAGTGCTGACCATCATTAAAAAATATTTTTACACGGCAGCCCTGATCATGGGCTGCTGTTTTTTTTATGCTTGTGAAAACGATGAAAGGCAAATACATGAGTTAACAGATAAGGTGATAGAAGTAGAAGAAGCGAAAAACATCAACACCTTATTCAGCCAGGAAGGAAAGATGAAAGCAAAACTTACGGCCCCGCTGATGCTGCGGGTGTTAACGGATACCTTGTATGTCGAATTTCCCAACAGCCTGCATGTGGACTTTTATAATGACAGCACACAAATAGAAAGCTGGCTCGACAGTAAGTATGGAAAGTATTTTGAAAGCCTGGATAAAGTATATCTCCGTGACAGCGTAATTGTGATCAATATAAAAGGCGATACGCTAAGGGCGCCCGATCTCTGGTGGGACCAGAAGGCTAAGATTTTTTATACCGATAAACTGGCCGAATATCATACTAAAGACAAGCACATATTTGGCGGTAAAGGGCTGGAAGCTACGCAGGATATGTCAACTGTTACCTTCAAACAACCTACGGGTGAAGTGGGTGTTCCAAAAAGCGGTGTGCTGGAATAAACTCTTTCCATCCTCTTCCTGCGTAATAATTGATAAGCAATAGCAGTTTTTTAAAAAACAAACCCGCACCGTTTTAAACGGGACGGGTATGAATTACTTTGAGGGCAGAACCGCTTGTGTTTTTCAGTTGTTTGGTTTTCTTCTCAAGGTGTTGTTTTCAAAGGGGTATTAGGATTTAAACGGGACCTCGTAATTAAAATAAAGCCGGCTGACAATAAGGACTTTTTTGTTTTTATTTAATTTAAAAAATCGGGACGGTTTGGTTTTTTTGGTATTGGATTTTAACCTGTCAACCGGCTTACGAACCAAAAATAGTCTTCAGCTTTCTTCAATGCCAGAGCATATTTCACCTTTTTGCTACTCACTGAAAATACGCTTCTACCCGTAGAACTACGCCATAAAAATGGTTACTACCCGGCGTTTCCCTACCTTCATTTTATAAATACAATTGTATGTCATTGAAAAACAAAACGGTTTTCATTACAGGCGCCAGCCGCGGTATTGGCAAAGCCATTGCATTGCGATTAGCGGGAGAAGGGGCTAATATTGTGATAGCCGCCAAATCAGTAGAGGAAAATGCAAAACTAGGCGGCACTATTTTTTCCGCTGCGGAAGAAGTGGAGAAAGCCGGTGGGCAGGCATTGGCGGTGCAATGTGATATACGCTTTGAAGACCAGGTGCAAAATGCCATTGACAAAACGATAGAGAAATTCGGGGGTATAGATATACTGGTCAACAATGCGTCCGCTATTGCCTTAACGCCGACAGAAAAAACAACACCCAAGCAGTTTGACCTGATGCATGATATCAATGTGCGGGGAACTTTTTTTGTCACGAAAGCATGTATCCCTCATTTGAAAAAATCTTCCAATGCGCATATCCTTACTTTATCTCCCCCGGTAAATATGAACCCTAAATGGTTTGGCGGACATGTGGCTTATACACTCGCCAAATACAATATGAGCATGATGGCGATGGGATGGGCGGCCGAGTTTAAAAAAGATAATATAGCTTCCAACGCTTTGTGGCCGAAGACAACGATAGATACGGCCGCAGTAAGAAACCTGTTAGGTGGTGAAGTGCTGGCTAATATGAGCCGTACACCTGCAATACTCGCTGATGCCGCATTATATATATTCTCCAAACCTTCTGCGGAATGTACCGGTAACTGGTTTATTGATGAAGAAGTGCTGGCGGCTGAGGGTATTACCGACCTGGGAAAGTATTCAGTGGTGCCGGGAGGTAAATTGTACAGGGATCTTTTTGTGGATTGAATCATTTCCGGTAAAGACACTAGGGCACTAAGAAAATCTCATTTAAAATAGTCAATACTTTTGCCCACCTAATCTAAGAGAGCAAAAATGGAATTGAAAGAAAACTTAATTTTTGATATAGGACTGCATAAAGGAGAAGATACGGCGCATTACTTAAAGAAAGGATATAATGTTATAGCGGTAGAGGCAAACCCTGTTTTGGCAAATTATTGTAAGGAAAAATTTAAAGATGCGATACAATCAAACCGCTTAACTGTCCTGAATGTAGGGATAGCCAATGAAACCGGAGTTTTACCTTTTTATGTAAACCTGCATACAAGTGAATGGAGTTCGTTTGATAAAGTAATTGGCACCCGGAACAATACACCATTTGAAATAATTGACGTTCCCTGTATCCGGACAAAAAGTCTTTTCGAAGAATATGGGATACCTTATTATATAAAAGTGGATATAGAGGGAAATGACTTTCTTACGTTGAATGATATTCCTGAGTTGGGTAAAATACCCATGTATGTTTCTTGTGAAGCTACCAGTATTGAATTGCTGGATACACTGCACCAAAAGGGGTATAAAAGGTTTAAGCTGATCAACCAGGCGAATAACTTTAATCCCTTACATCTAAGAAGAGAGAAAAAAAGGCATTACGTGACGTACCGGAGAATAAAACATGCCATACAGCATAAGATGCGAAATCTGATTAAACCAAAATATGCAGGCGGCTCCTCCGGGCCATTTGGAGAAACCACCAAAGGAGACTGGAAAACGTATGAAGAAACCAGGCAATTATATTTGGACTTTCACCAGGGCGATTTGAAAACACCGGTAAACTATATTAGCTGGTGTGATTTTCATGCAGCGCTTTAATAGCTGCATTATTTTCTATTATTGCCAATAATCAAAGCACACATCGCAATTGCCACATCTTTTAATGCGCCGAAGGGATTTGTTTCAAATGATTTGATATGAATGGTAAAAACAAAGATCAGCAGCATGGCGGCCAGTAAATAACAGGCTAGTGTCTTTTTAATATCGGTAAGGATACCTATAGCCGCTAATAGGAAGCAGGCCCCTGAAATATATATCCATAAACTTCCCGGGCCGGGAATGAAAGAAGGAACCATTTTCCCCATAGAATCAGCATGGGCAAAATGCCAGTACCCGAAATAAGCAATGATCAGTGCAAAAATTACTTCTGCCAGTTTTGATGGAATGAACGCTTTCATGTAGTTGGTTTTGTAAGGGAAAGCTATATTAATTTCTTATACATGCAAAAAAGTACTTATGATTTTTGCTGATCTTCTTCATGGCCCCACTTCTCCGGCCTCATCTGCGGGAACAATAATACATCCTGGATAGAAGATTGGTTGGTAAGCAGCATACACAACCTGTCAATACCAATACCAATACCCGATGTAGGCGGCATGCCATATTCCAAAGCCCGCAGGAAATCATAATCAATAAACATAGCTTCAACATCACCACGCTCCATCAGCTTCGCCTGTTCTTCAAAACGTTCCCGCTGATCAACAGGATCATTCAGTTCAGTATAGGCGTTAGCGATCTCTTTTCCATTGACCATTAACTCAAATCTTTCCACCAATCCCTGTTTGTCGCGGTGTTTTTTGGTCAATGGACTCATCTCCACCGGGTAGTCAATGATGAAGGTAGGTTGTATATAATGCTGTTCGCATTTGGCGCCGAATATTTCATCTATCAGTTTGCCTTTTCCCATTTTATCATCCGCCTGTATATGCAATTGCTTGCATACTGAACGAAGCTGGCCTTCGTTCATACGGCTGATGTCGAAACCGGTATGTTCTTTTATCGCATCAAAAATACTGATGCGTTTAAAGGGAGCTTTGAAAGAAATAGTTTTATCACCAACAGGCAAATCCGTTGAGCCGGTGACATCCATCGCCGCTTTTTCCAATAACTGTTCCGTTGTTTCCATCATCCACAGGTAGTCTTTGTAGGCAACGTAAAATTCAAGGATGGTGAATTCAGGATTATGCGTTCTGTCCATGCCTTCATTGCGGAAGTTGCGGCTGAATTCATATACCCAGTCGAATCCGCCAACGATCAGTCTTTTCAAATACAATTCGTTGGCGATACGTAAATAGAATGGAACATCCAGCGCATTGTGATGCGTAACAAATGGCCTTGCCGCCGCACCACCCGGAATACTCTGCAATACAGGCGTGTCCACTTCCAGTGCGTTTCGTTCATTCAAAAACTCACGGACGGAATTGATCAGTTTTGTTCTTTTGATAAATGTTTCTTTTACTGAAGGATTGATCACCAGGTCAACATAGCGCTGGCGGTATTTAAACTCGGGATCGGTCACTGCGTCATAGATCTCACCATCAGCTTCCCGGACAACCGGTAATGGCTTTAATGATTTGGCAAGGAGTGTTAGTTCCTTTACATGAATAGATGTTTCGCCGGTTTTAGTGATAAAGGCATACCCTTTTATACCAATAATATCTCCGAGATCAATTAATTTTTTCCAGACGATATCATACAGGCTTTTGTCTTCCCCCGGGCAAATGTCATCCCGCCGGATATACAGTTGTATTTTACCCTGCCCGTCCTGTATCACGGCGAAATTGGCCTTACCCATATCCCGGATACTCATGATGCGCCCGGCGGCACATACATCTGAAAAAAGCTCTTTTGTTTCTTCTGTATAATTCCCTTTTATATTGACGGATGTATTATTGACCGGAAATAACTGGGCGGGGTAGGGCTCGATTCCCATAATGATCAGCTCAGCCAGCTTTTCCCTGCGTAGTTGTTCCTGTTCAGATAAATGTTGTGTACTCATTAATTGCTCATTTCAAAATTGGCAGCAAAGGTACTTGTTGCAGGGGGAAGAGCAAAGAGACCATCAAAACAGGCTGTATTTTAATAAATGGACGGATCAAACCGTAAAATTTCCCGTAGTAACGCAACTAAAAACTTAAACTATCGTCAAACTTCAGTACTGAAATTGGATTATTCCATTTTGGCAGCTAATTTGGCCTTCTATATAAAATTATAATCTAAGATGAAAACCTATTTTACCGCTTTATGTACCCTTTTGCTGGTTTCAGCCACATCCTTTTCCCAGATAAAATTGCCCAAACTGCTCTCTAAAAATTCAACTTCAGGCATTACAGAAAATGAAGCAGGCCAGGGTATTAAAGAAGCTTTATCGCAGGGAGTTACTAACGCCGTGCTGAACCTTAATAAGACCGATGGATTTTTTGGCAGCGAAATTTATAAAATGTTGTTGCCACCCGATGCAAAAAAGGTAGAAATAACGCTGCGCAAAATAGGAATGGGCGACCAGGTAGACAAAGCGATATTATCCATTAACCGGGGAGCCGAAGATGCGGTGGCTTTTGCGAAACCCATTTTTGTTGACGCTATCAAAGAAATGACACTGACCGATGCGCTGAATATTGTAAGAGGAAATAAAGATGCCGCTACCCAGTATTTCAAACAAAAGACCACCGAAAAATTAACAGCCGCATTTACACCCTCAGTAAAATCTTCCTTGGAGAAAGTGGATGCTACCAAACACTATACGGATATTATAACTGCGTATAATAAACTCCCGACAACATTTAATAAAATAAATCCCGACCTGACATCTTTTGTGGTGGGCAAAGCAGTAGATGCTTTATTTGACCAGGTGGCAAAAGAAGAAGCCAATATCCGGGCAAACCCTGCCGCCAGGGCTACTGATATATTGAAGAAAGTGTTTGGAGGTAAATAGTAATCAGCTGGTCAATATTTTTTATGCTATAAATCCTGATATAAATAGGCCAGATTATAGTTTCCCCTTTTAAATGTCAATAGCTTTTTTGAAAGTTTTCTTTTGTTTTTCTGGAATCCCAGGTAATTTTTTCCTTTTACGTAAATGCTTCCATCCTGGTTAAGACTTACTGTAACAGGAGATTCAAATCTCCCATCTTTCCCGGAATAGCAATTCCATTCCCCCAGCCTTTCCCATACAGGTGTATAGATCGGGTCTTTAAATTTTTTTCTGAGCGGTGATCCGCATAAAGCATAACCCGCATTCATGATGCCGGGGCCAGTCAATACAAAACTTTCGCAGGCATACACCGTGGCATTGCCGAACAGGCGGCTTACACCTATCATCAGCGAGTCGCCATTCATCCTTTGCTCCGGAAAATTTTCAATAGCAGGCAGCGTATAAGTAGCGCCGCCATAACAGGAACCAATACCTACTTTAGTATTTGTATCGCAATAAGCGGAAAATTTCTGCAAATGAACAGTTGAAGCGCTGTCACGAACGGTCTTGTAATTGAACTCTTCTTCACCAATTTCAAAAAGTGATCTTCTTCGTTGCCAGTGGCCATGACTGTCAAACCAGAGATTGCCAACCATTCCATTTTTCTTTTTTAAAATATCGCTGATCTTTTTTGCTGCCTCTTCAGATGACCGGGCAACGATTACATACAATTCAGCTTTATGGAACAAACGCATCAGTTTAGCCTGCAACTGAAAACTAATGGGCGCAGTATCAAATTTGTTTGACCTGGTCGAAACAAAAAAGTTCAGACGGCAATGAGACTGCATAGAATTATTCAGATTATTTTGTGCATACATGGTTCCTGTCACAGCAAAAAGAAACAACATCAAAAGATAGGTTGATATGGTTAGCATCTTTGTAATAATAACTGGTTTCATTGTATTCTTTTTTGAAATTCATTAAATATAGGCCTGCAGCCTTGGATATGAAATTTTTTCCTGTTCTTACCACTAATAATAGCCCCTGCGATAAACCCAAGTGGTATTGAAGGAAAAGTGTAAAAAAACACTTCGCCTTTGTCACTTCCATTATGTAGTAAAACGGATGCGGTAAATACAGATATTCCAACACCTCCGCCAATCAGCATTCCTCTCCATGCCCCGTTTTTCTTTTTCAGTTTTACGAGTTGAATATTGGTATAATTAAATTCGACAGGGGCATAACGTGCTTTACTTCTCCATTCTTTTCTTTTGCCGGGATATACGACCAGAGAAGAATCTTTTACATCTATAAGCAATCCTTTCAGCATATTATCATTCATGGTTGTCAAATGGATGCGATAGCGGGGTATCTTGCTATTTAATGAACCGTTTTGTCCAAACAGGCTGGTGCCGGCGAATAAAGTAATGATGATGGTTATTTTTTTCATAGTCTTTTAGTTTTGGCAATTGTTTTTTTGGTTGGGGCTGACCAGCATTTGTTGAGCAAAAGAATAGTATATGATCTGGCAGGGCTTAAGTAAAACTTTACCTGTTTATTTATGTATTTTTTGCGGCATTGGAATGGTACCTGCTCATGTCGCTTTCGATATGGGTGCCGTCCTCTGTTGTAGGATTTTCCGGTGATTCCTGATTTGTTAGGGAAAGATAAGTCGCGGGAATACTGATCTGCTACGTGAATTAACGGTTGGGAGGTTTGAGTTAATAGTTATTTTATAGCATTCTGATATTTTGAAAAAGTGTGCAAAAGCTGATTCAGAACTGGAGTGCCTGGAAGTTATCCGGAAAACTGTACCGGTTATTAATGCAAACAGATAAAGTGCCAAAGCCGGAAATAATGGATAACAGAAGTTTTGTAAATTCAAAGTGCAATTACCATGTGCAAAAAATTTTCTATTGAATATTTCAAAACCAGTGACAATCGAAATTGCCAGATGATAAAGAAATCAGGTTTAAAACCCCGCATTAAAAATGTAAAGTTGAAAAGACTAGTCCCCTTTTTAATTTTTGTATTTGTACCGGTTTTAATGGCGGCGCAAAAATTTGATTTAATTCCAACGGATTTGCTTAATGGACCAAGGCCAATGTTGTTCCGGCAAATCCTTCCCACTACAAAAGGAACTGTTTTAATGGCAAACACGCTGACTAATTTGTCAGAAATTGACAAAATGCAGTTAGACATTACCTGGAGTACAGGTTATCCTCTGAATGATAAAGGTCAGAAGGCGGTTTTATCTGGTCGCTCAGATGTTTTTAAAGATTTATTTGAATGGACGACAGGAGTAAAGTATATAGCGGAAGGCCCTGGTAAAGTGATATATTTTGTCACGGATAGTAATCATATCGGCCTGATCAATTATACATTTGGCCGAAATGCATTCGCTTTCCCGCCGTTCTTTTTTCCCGTGTACAGGAACCAGAAGATCATGATCACTTCAATTTGGATTGATACAAATGGTGATTTGTTTGTAGGTACTTCTAATGACACCTTATACATAGTAAAAGACGCGGCCAGGGTGTTGGAATTAAAAGACTCACCTGCCACTACCCGAAATAACAACCAGGTTGGCATTACGAATTATACAACGGGATTTGATAGCGACAGCAACATTATAGTCACAGAAGGGGCAAAGCAGGTAAAAAAAATCTTTTTAGGAAAAGGAGTTATACCATATTGCTTCGCGAAAGAAACAGTACCAGATGATGACATGGTTTATATCGGAACAAATGCCGGACTGTATCAATATGAAAACGCTACAAATTTTATTGCGCCTCTTTTTATGCCCACTGGTTCAGAAAAGATTACCATTACTCATATATTTTCCGGCGAGACAAGCGCCTATCTCTGGCTTAGTACTTTAGAAAAAGGAATGGGACGTTTTTCTAAGTTTTTTGGGAAATCAATCCGATGGTTCCCTTATAAAAACTCCAGACAAGGCAAAACATTGAATCCGATTCAGACCTTTTGCCGTAAATCGGCCCATGAATTCTTTGTAGCCCCTTTAGATTCTGTTCCGGCAGTATTCAATACAGAAACTGGTTTGTATAGTTTTATCAATGATACCAGCTTCAAAGCGACAAGAAACCATACCAGTGATATTAAGATGGATGGTACCGGAAGTTTATTTGTTATCAAAGATGGCCGTCTTTTTATAGCAAAAAATATTATAACCGATCCGTCATTTGCCGAAGTAAAAATTGACAGTACTATTTCCCAGGTGGTGATTGCGGATTTATTGATTAGAAATGTATCGTACACTCAATATAACAACTATGAGGTCTTCGATATCGTTAGGCTCAAACATTATCAGAACGACCTGGGAATTATTCTTACGGCAAGGGGATTCAACTCAGGCGATACACTGGAGTTCTCGTGGAGGATGGAAGGGTATAATAATGAATGGCAGGCAATATTATTCTCAATGCTGGATGAGAAAATAAACTCCGCAAACTTTCCCGGCATTAATCCCGGTAAATACATTTTTCACGCCAGGGTTAGAAAAGCAAACGAAGAATGGAGGAAGCCGGAAGCGGTTTTAACCATCATCATTTCTCCCCCCTTTTGGAAAACATGGTGGTTCTGGACAGTTAGTATTGCGGGATTACTTTTGATTATATATTTAATAGTCTGGTTTCGTGTAAGAGCTGTGAGAGGGCAGGAAAGAATAAAAGCGGCCCATGAAAAAGAGATACTTCAGCTTGAAGCCAAAGCCCTTCGCGCCCAAATGAACCCCCATTTCATTTTCAATTGTCTTAATTCAATCAAGTCATTGATACAACAGAACGAAAATGAAAGATCAGTTACTTACTTAACTACATTCTCCAAACTCATCCGGACGCTGTTTAATAACGCCGATAAAAAAGAGATCAGCCTGTACGATGAGATAGAAACCTGTAAACTTTATTTACAATTAGAAGCCATGCGGTTTGATGCCAAATTTTCTTATTCGGTAAATGTTGATGAAAATATTGATTTGAAGTCAGTAAAGGTTCCCGCATTGATTATTCAGCCCTTTATTGAAAATGCGATCTGGCATGGCATTGTGCCTAAAGGAGCAAGCGGCCATGTAGAATTGTCGGTAAGACAGGAAGCAGGTGCTGTTGAGATAATTATTGATGATAATGGTATCGGCAGGGAAACATCGTTACAAAATAAAGCTGAAACTAATATAGGCCACCAAAGCAAGGGCGTTAATCTTACCCAATCAAGGCTGGAACTGGATAACCTGTTGCAGCAAAGACAGGCCAGGCTTGAGATAATAGATAAAAAAGACAAAGCAGGGAACGCAGCCGGTACCGGAGTAACCATTTCATTTCCGCAGGAAGTGTAAAGCCCTGGCAAGATCCGGCTTATTGAACGGGAAGGACAACTTATCAAATCAGTATCTCCGGCGGCCAAATGAAAAATTGTTGCCTGCATAAAATTTGTACTTTCAGTATCATAAAATATGATCCGCTCCATAATTATAGATGATGAGCAGCACTGCATCCGGGCATTGCTGAGTGATTTGCAGAAAACCTGCCCTTCAGTGGAAGTTACAGACGCCTGTAATTCAGCCAAAGAAGGAATGCTATCCATCAAGAAGCATAATCCCGATCTTGTTTTTTTGGATGTAGAGATGCCCTGGATGAACGGCTTTGAAATGCTGGAAGTACTGCGCGATGTAAACTTTTCCATCATCTTCACTACGGCGCATGATGAATTTGCCGCCAAAGCATTTCGGATCAGCGCTGTGGATTACCTGCTGAAACCTATTGATGCCAGCGACCTGAAAACAGCAGTACAGAAAGTAGAAAAGAAAATGGAGGAAGGCAGCAGCCTCCAACATATTACTAACCTTCTTAAAAATATCCGGCAACCATCTGCAGAACATAAGATCGCATTACCGCAGAGAGAAGGGTATGAATTTATAGATGTTTCGTCCATTGTTTATTGCTCGGCTGAGGGGGCTTATACAAAAGTTTTTATCACTGATAAAAAAATGATGCTCATATCAAGAACGTTAGGAGATGTGGAAGAATTACTTCCACCTGAAATGTTCCAGCGTATCCATCATTCCACGCTGATCAATGTTACTTATATCTCACAATTCCTGCGCACGGACGGAGGTTATGTTGTTTTAAAAAATGGAGAAAAACTTTCTGTCAGCAAGGCAAAAAAGGAAATGCTGATGGCAAGACTGGGACTAAAATAGGATATCGCAATAATTAATAGCCGGTAAAATTTCATTTACCTCTACTGTTTATTTTTATTTTGTAACCGGGCGTGTTTTTTGAAAATCCTGCCTGTTTCAAATTTAAAGTTAATAATATCTGCAGGGACCAATGATATACTGAAGAAAGTGTTTACTGGGAAGTGATCAGGTATCCATTTAACGCAGATTGAATTTTACCGAAAGTGACGGAAAGGAAGTATGAATCATACTGTATCCATGGATACCTAAAGCGTCTTCCATCTTTAAATAAGCTGAAGCCGCCATTCCACGCTTTTTATTTTTGGCAGAGGCAATAAAAAGAGGGATGCTGCCAATAGTGGCGAGCAGTCCAATACCACCCATAACAACACCGGTACCTGCATCATCAAAAGAGGATTCCTTTCGGTCACCGATTAAAAAACCTGAACCTATTAATGCAACACCGCCTCCTAATAAAACCCAGGCAGCTGTTTTCTGATTTTTACTTTTGTGCAGGTAATCTGCCCGTGTAACAGGCTGGGAGGGTTTTGTCTCCTGGCAGAAAGTAGTGGCAGCTATTGCCATCAGCATTGTGCAAAGGATAATTTTTTTCATAACAAGAAAATTTAATTGTTTAAATATTTGTTTTCGAATGCCCTAAACTGATTTTTAAACATAAGGAAGGAACATACCTGTAAACAAAACTGCTTTTATGAATTTGCGGAATTGTTTCGTTTTTAAAAGCCAAACGCATGCCTTTTCTTTTGTTTCTTCCTGCTGCAATAAAAAGAGGAATGCTGCTTAAAGTAATTATTCCGCCAATTGCGAAAAGCGTTGCGCTGGTATTAAAGGCACTATTATCTGTTTGAAATAAATAATTGGCCGCATCTTTTTCGCTGACAGTAGCAACAGCCACTATCATGACACCCGCACCCGTGCCCGCCAGTATCCAGGCAAAAGTTTTCTGTTTTTTGCTTTTGAGCAGGTAGTCTGTCCGTGTAAGGGGTGGGGTTGGATTTGTCTCCTGGCAGAAAGTAATTGCGGCGATTGCCATCAGCATTGTACAAAGGATAATTTTTTTCATAACAAAAAATTTTAATTGTTTAACAAAGCTTGATAATGATACTGTAGACTGTAGACTGATTTCTAAATTTAGTGAAGTTTTTTTCTATTACAGTTCAATAATGTTTTAGTAACTTCTTTTAATAAGAAATTTTTCTTCCCTATAGCAGGATGTAGCCAGGTATCTTGCACCTGTTTCGTTCAGGTAAACAGGATCAGTTTCCTGCCAGTAATACCTGCCAGGCTTCTTTCACTTTTCCCTCTTCCAATAATTTTTTTGCATAAGTATGTAATTCCTTTTCCATTTCATCCGGATTAATGCTGTAATAAAGAATGATCTCTTTAAGGTGCGCATCATCAAAAGAAGGTTCGATCGCGGGCAATTCATTTACGTTAGCTAACTGGCCTAAATTATTCCCGGTAAGTATTTTACTATCGCGGATGGCCGGGGGAAGCGCATCTACTCCAATACCAATTTGTGTATTGGGTTTTTCTACCTGGAAAAGATTGTTTTCATTTACCGCGCAATACCAATCACTGCCCAGTCTTGCTACATGATTGATCTTTCGCTGATCCATTTTTTTATTGGAGTCCAGCAATGAATCATCAATATGTATTTTCAATACTTCACATATAATAAGGTTACCGGCCCCTCCTTCAGTACCCAGTGGTTTTACTTCAATTACTGTACATTCCATTTTTACTTTGCTTTCTTTTACCATCGGCGGTTTGATGATCGTTGCCGGCTCTTCTGTAAAGCCAGCTTTGATAAACTCATTCACACCTTTGGGAAACTCACAACTGGCTAATGATGCCTGCTGCACCATATCATGGGTGACGATATTGATCACCACTTCCGGTACTTCCAGCACATTTTCCAGCGTATGCTTGGTGGTATTATCTCTTATTCTCCTGGCCGGGGAAAAAATGACGATGGGCGGGTTAGAAGAGAATAAATTAAAAAAGCTGAACGGGCTGAGGTTTACTTTTCCTTCCTTATTAATTGTTGAAGCAAAGCAAACAGGACGGGGCGCTATCACATGTTGCAGGTAATATTGTTTTTCAGCGGACTTCAGGTCTTTCAGATCAAAGGTCATGTTATTTTTATTTTATCGCAGAGAACGAGAGGAATGGAGGTATCGCAGAGGGTTAGAAATTATGTACTATTCTTTTAAATCCTTTTTTTAATAAGCATACATTAAAGTTGATAAGGTAGCCAAGGTTCTTATTATACAATTTCAGATATGTGATCACCTGGAAAGTAAAAATAGGAGCAATCCCGTCTGTTAATTTATTTTCTACGATTACTTCTTCTTCTACTAACAAGTCTATTTCATACGCTTTTCCAAGCGAAATTCCTTTATACATTAATTCAACAGGAACTTTTGCTCTCACTTTTAACCCTCTCAGCTCCAGTTCCCTTTTTAGTGCAAGTTGATAGGCCGATTCTAATAATCCCGGCCCCAGTTCGCGGTGTACTGTGATGGCTGCATCTAAGATAATTGCACCAATTTCATTTAATCTATTTCTTTCCATGAGATAATCAATTATTTACTCTGCGCAAACTCTATATCTCTTATTCTCTGCGCTGAAAAAGCTAAACTCCTTTCTTCAACTTCAGGATACTCCAGTCACTTTCTTCAGCAACAATCGTATTGCTGAGTTTACCAAGGCCGTCAATCTCCATTTCAACAATATCTCCGGCCTGCAGCCACTGCTCTGTATAACCAGGATCATTGAGTTTACCTGTGCCATTTAACTCTAAAAAGCAGCCTGTTCCAACAGTGCCGCTTCCTATCACATCACCGGGATACAGATCAACACCATACGAAGCCCTTTCAATGATCTCCGCGAATGTCCAGTCCATATCGCTAAGGTTGCCTTCACTTACCTGGATCCCATTCACTGAACAAGTCATTTTTAAATTCCAGCTCTTCCCGGTATGGTTTTCTTTGGGGGGAACTTCCAGGTGTTGCAATTCATCCAATGTAACCAGCCAGGGCCCGATCACCGTAGAAAAATCTTTTCCTTTCGCTGGTCCCAGATTCAACAACATTTCTTCCATCTGCAATTTTCTTGCACTTATGTCATTCATGATCATCAGCCCGCCAATATAGTCATCAGCTTCCCCCGCTTTGATATTTCTTCCATGTTTGCTGATAACGATGGCAGTTTCCAGCTCGAAATCCAGTTTTTCAAAATGATCAGGCATACATTTTATATCACCGGAGCCCTGTATGCTGTGATGATTAGTAAAATAAAAGATGGGATACTGATCAAACTCCGGTATCATTTCCGCTTTGCGGTTGCGCCTGGCTGCTGCTACATGCTGGCGAAAAGCATAGCCATCCCTGCAGGAAGTGGGGAAGGGAACCGGCGCCAGCAGTTGCACATCTTGTAAAGCAACACCCCGGTTACTGGTTCTTGTTCCTTCTTTTAATAATAATTCTCCCGCCTGTACAACGGGGTAAGATTCTTCCCAATAATTAAGCAACATGCTCATCGTTCCGGGCAGATCAGGGTGCAATACCTCCATATCGTAGATGTAATCATTGATCAGCACACCTAATTGTTCCCGTTCGTCTTTGATATAAGAGACTAATTTCATTGATAATGATTTAAACTTGCCTGCCGGCAGGCAGGGAGCCGCTAAGTTAGCGAGGTTGTTTGTAAATTGAGGGTATGAATAAATGGCTTCTCCTATTACTGCTTCCGGTGATGGCATTCGGGCAAAAGCAGGACCCCAAAGCCTGGATACGCATTAATCAACTGGGCTATATTCCGGAAGGTGTAAAAGTGGCGGTATGGTGCAGCAAAGAGGAGCTGGCAATAAGTACCTGGCAACTCACAGACGCTATAACCAAAAAGATTGTTCTTTCAGGCAAGGCAGGCGAAGCGTTTGGCGCCTATGGCCCCTTTGTTCAAACTTATCGTTTAAATTTTTCTTCATTTAAAACACCCGGACGTTATTACCTGCAGGCAGGTGGGGCATCATCTCCTGAATTTGAAATAGGCGATGAGGTATATAAAGGAGCGGCTGATTTTTGTTTGCGGTATATGCGGCAGCAGCGAAGCGGGTTCAATCCTTTTCTGAAAGACAGTTGCCATACGCATGATGGATACGTGCTGTATGGAGAAAAAGCCGGTATCAAAGACAGTACCTATATTGATGCAAGCGGAGGCTGGCATGATGCCAGTGATTACCTGCAATATTCCACCACTTCCGCCAATGCTACCTATCATTTGCTGATGGCGTACCGTGATTTCCCCAAAGTTTTTACTGATGAAAAACAGGCAAACGGATTAGATGGAAAGAATGGAACGGCTGATGTACTGGACGAAGCGAAATGGGGACTGGACTGGTTATTGAAAATGCACCCGAAAGATGACTGGCTATTCAACCAGGTGGGTGATGACCGCGATCACCAGGGAATGAGAATACCGAAAGAAGATAGTTTTTATGGAAGAGGATTTGAACGACCTGTATATTTTGTAAGTGGTGAGCCACAGCAAAGGGGGAAGTTTATGAATGCCACAACGGGTACGAGTTCGACGGCAGGAAAGTTTGCAAGTGCGTTTGCGTTGGGTGCGGAGTTGTTTTCAACTAAGAAACGTGTATACGCTGATACATTAATTGAAAAAGCTGTTACCTCTTTTTTCTTTGGAACGAAAAAAATAGGTGTGACACAAACTGCTTCTGTAAGGTCTCCATACATATATGCTGAAGAAAATTGGAGCGATGATATGGAATTGGCAGGGGCAGCCATTCAGGCTTATGAAAAAGTAACAGGGAAACAAACGGGTGTTTTTTTCAGGTCAGACAAAGGACTCATGTATTATGCAAAAAAAGAACCAATAACTCCTTGGCTTGGTTCTGATACTGCTAAGCATTATCAATGGTATCCTTTCATCAATCTTGGGCATTATGACTTAGCTAAACAATTAAAAGATAAAAAAAGAAATACAGTCATAGGTTATTACAAAGAAGGAATACAACGAGTCTGGAACAAAGCAAAGTCAAATGCTTTCTATCGGGGTATTCCATTCATCTGGTGTAGTAATAACCTTACCACTTCTTTTGCCATTCAATGCTATTGGTACAGAGAGTTGACAAAGGATAAAACTTTTTCAGAATTAGAACAGGCCAACTTTGACTGGCTATTTGGTTGCAATCCCTGGGGAACAAGTATGGTCTATGGCCTGCCATCATGGGGCGACACACCGGTTGATCCGCATTCTGCATTTACTCATTTAAAAAATTACCCGATTGATGGTGGTTTGATTGACGGGCCAGTCTATACGAGCATTTATAAAAACCTTATCGGTATAACATTGTATCAGCCGGATGAATATGCTAATTTTCAAAGCGGACTTGCAGTATATCATGATGATTATGGCGACTACAGTACTAACGAGCCAACAATGGATGGGACAGCATCATTGATTTATTTGCTGGCTGCGAAGGAGGCGGAGACAGCCTTCTCCTTTGGAGAGGGTTGGGAGAGGTCTCATGGCGCTATCATTAGAGGCGATAGTACACAAAAGAAAATAGCATTGGTTTTTACCGGTGATGAATTTGCAGATGGTGGTAATTTCATAGCCCAGACTTTACAAGAACAAAAAATAAAAGCCTCTTTCTTTTTAACCGGGAGGTTTTACGCAAATACCGCTTTCAAAAAAACAATTCAACGATTAAAGAAGGACGGGCATTACCTGGGCCCGCATTCCAACGAACACTTATTGTATTGCGATTGGAGCAATCGGGATAGTTTGCTGGTAACAAAAGAAGATTTTACTAACGACCTTCTTGTCAACCTGGATATAATGCGCGGCGAAGGAATAAATACTGTTAATACTCAATACTTCCTCCCTACTTACGAATGGTATAATGATAGTATAGCTGCATGGACAAAAGACCTGGGTCTCCGGCTTATCAATTTTACCCCGGGTACAAAAAGCAATGCGGACTATACTACTCCTGGAATGAAGAACTACCGCAGCAGTGAAGAAATTTATAATTCCATCATTGATTTTGAAGGGTCCCGTTCTTCCGGGCTTAACGGATTTATACTTTTACTCCATACCGGCACCGATCCGAAAAGGACGGATAAATTGTATAAACGCCTGCCCGAACTGATAAAATTTCTGAAAGCCAAAGGGTATCATTTTCAGACTATTGAACAACTCTTAAAGCTTGATTAAAATCAACCTGATTCCACGCTTTTCACTTGTCATTCTCCGCCCTCCTTCCTTATCTTTGAACCATGGAGTTCGAAAAAATTCATAACAAGGGGCAGGCGCGGCTTTTCAATAATCCCTACCTCGAAATGCTCACCAAAACCCATCCATTGGTGATCTGGGGTATGTATCTTCCAGTGATCGTGTATATGCTTTATTACAGTAATACAAGACTTGGATCCCCGGCATTACGTGTTATTCTCATATTCATCAGCGGTATATTTTTCTGGAGTTTTTTTGAATATTTAGCACACCGTTTCCTTTTTCACATGGTAGCGAACAGCCCGAGGGCAAAAAAATTCATTTATACCCTGCATGGAAATCATCATCATTACCCGAGAGACAGGCAAAGATTGTTCATGCCACCGGTACCAAGCTTAATTATTACCTCAACTATTTTTGGCCTGATGTACCTGATCATGAGGCAAAATGCCTTCATGTTTTTTCCCGGGTTTATTCTCGGTTACCTGATGTATGGAACCATGCATTATGCTATCCATGCATGGAACCCACCGTTCAAATGGATGAAACCGCTATGGAGAAACCACCACCTGCATCATTATAAAAATGAACATAATGGTTATGGTGTCAGTTCTACTGTCTGGGACCATGTATTTGGAACCATGTTCGACCTGAAAAAAGAAAAAGAAGATAAAGAAAAGGTGAAGGAACTCACGTTCGAGAAAAGGAAATAAAAAGATTTCTTACATCAGCCTTCATTGCTCCATCACCACTTATCATCTTCCGGGATATTATTGTTCCCTTTTGTTTCCTTCCTGCTTTTTATTTTCTGTATTTGCCGTTCAATAATAAGGTCTGCGATAACAAATCCTGCATCTTCTCCCGGCTTTTCTTTCAGCAGTTGTTTAAGTTTTCCTTCATTTACATCAATTCTGTATAAAACGGATACCAGTTTCTGAAAATCATGTACAATAAGATGATGAATATGGGCAGAGAGTTTACTGCGTAACTCTTCCCCGGCGATTTTTACCGGCAATTCGATTTCCAGGTCGTTCCTGATCAGTGTTACCAGTTCATTTTCATTCATATCATAGCTTTTCGATTACCCCAAGACTAAATAAAGCAAAATCATATTTTACAGGATCATTCTTATCCAATGTACGGAGATAGCTGGTTAGTTCAATGGCCGCGATCCAGTCGGTTTGTTTTCGTTGAAGAATATGCAGGCGCCTGGCTACTCTTGCTACATGAAGATCTACGGGGCAAATAAGTTGTGATGGTGAAATGTTTTTCCAGATGCCAAAATCAACAGCTTTTTCATCTTTGCGAACCATCCAGCGCAGAAACATATTCAGCCGTTTGCAGGTTGAATTTTTTTCCGGGGATGAAATATGCTTTTTTGTTCTTGCCGGAACTTCTTCTAAGGAGAAAAAATAATGATGAAAACCGGTTAGCATTTCTTCTATGGTATGCCCGTGAAGGGTAAATGCTGTTTCCAGGCTTTCATGTTTTGAATAATGCTGTTGCAGAAATTCTATAAAATATAAAAGATCAGTGGTATTAAAAGTCCGGTGTTTAAATGCCAGTAAGTTTTTTAATGAAAGTTCATCATAGTTCCGGCAAAATTCATAGGGTTGCATTTCCATCAATTGCATCAGTTCTTTTGACTTCCGGATAATAGTAGTACGGTTGCCCCACGCAAAGATGGCTGCAAAGAACCCGGCAATTTCAATATCCTGTTTTTTAGTAAAAAGATGGGGAACACAAACAGGATCATCCGTAATAAAAAAAGGTTGATTGTATTGATCAACCTTACTGTCGAGAAATTCTTTCAGATTTTTTTTATTCATTCTTCGAAAATCAGACGACCCTGTCGCCCCTGATTAACCGAAGCAAGATCGCAATAATTGCAACAACAAGCAAAATATGAATGAGTTGTCCTGCTGAAAAAACAAAAAATCCAAGTACCCATCCAATAAGAAGAATGACTGCTACCAGGTAAAGCATGATAAAAAGTTTAAAGATTACTATTCCGGTTTCTACCCATGCTGATTTTGCTAAATTTGTGCCAATAGCTAAAAGATGACAACAGGCAGCGCTTATTGTTTAATTAGCAGTAGTTTAAAGAGAATAAAACAAATTCTTATAATGTCTTGCGGGCAATTAAGTGAGGAAAAATTTCCATAGAAAAATTTATTTCATCAGTTCTTTCATTATTACCAGGCCAAGCCCGTCACTGGTTGCATTTTTATTGAACTGGTTGATTACAACAATCACTGCTTTGTTTTTCTCTTTTGTAAATGCGCCAAAGGTGGAGAAACCATAGGTGCCGCCGTTGTGCCAATAGACAACGGGTTTATCTTTTTCTTCATAAGTATGCCATGCCCGGCATACCTTCATTACCGGCGCGATAGTAACAGTAGGTTCCAGTAATTTATCAACTACCTGTTTTGATTTATCATGCACAGGTTTCAGCATACACTGGAAATAGGTCAGCATTTCTCCGGCTGAACATTTCAATGTGCCGGCAGGCGCTAACACATCAGCTTTCCAATAGTCGGATTTATTACCTTCAAAATAACCCTGGCCCTTATTTTTTATTCCGTCAATTGTTTCGTCAGCATGATACGCCATTTTGAAAGGAAGAAAGATATATTCATCCAGTAATACCCTGTATGTTTTGCCGGTAATTCTTTCTGCTAACAAACCAGCCAGCCCTGCACCCAGATTAGAGTAATTGCTTTTTCCATCCGGCTTTGGTATACAATTTTTCAAATAAGCAAAAAGATCAGCAGCCGTGTAATAATCATAAGGAGCCATAGCATGAGTAGTAAGGTCCATGTTCGCCGGAAGGCGTGGTAAGCCGGAAGTATGATTCATCAGGCCAAGAAAAGTGATACTTTCCAAAGCTTTATTTTGTTGAACTGAGTCAGGAAGATATTCCAGGACAGCACTGCTGTCGTTGATTCCTTTTTCTGTCAATATGCTTTCCAGGACATAAGCGGTGAATGTTTTGGTGATGCTGCCAATCTCAAAAATAGTAGCAGAATCAAAAAGCATTTTTTTGTCCGGATCGGCAAAACCAAAATTATAATACTTCCTTTCTCCATTGTTTAACACGCCAACGAAAATGCCCGGAACTTTTTGATTCTTGTACAGGCTATCCCCTTTCCTTTTAATGAATGAATCAAGAGCATTCTCCTGTTTATCCTGCTGTGCATTGCAGGATAAGAAAGATACAATTGAAATAAAACAGGCAAGTAAAGGAATTTTATTTTTCATACTAACCAATTGCTTGTTTTAGATCTTCTGCCAGATCCTCCGCATCTTCAATGCCGATACTTAACCTGATCAGTGAATCGGTCAGCCCGTTTTTGATCCTTTCTTCTCTTGGAATAGAAGCATGTGTCATCGAAGCGGGATGATTGATCAGCGACTCTACGCCACCAAGACTTTCCGCTAATGCGAATAGTTTGGTAGAAGAAAGTACCCGCATAGCATTTTCTACGCTATCATCTTCCAGGGTAAAGCTCAGCATACCACCGAAATCACTCATTTGTTTTTTAGCAACAGCATAACCGGGATGATCTTCAAAACCCGGCCAATACACTTTTGCGATCTTAGGATGATTGCGCAGCCAGTTCGCAATGATCTTTCCATTCTCACAATGCTGCTTCATGCGTACATGCAATGTCTTAATACCCCGCAATACCAGGAAGCAATCCATCGGGCCGGGTACAGCGCCACAACTTTTTTGGATAAAATATAATTGTTCTCTCAGTGCCGCATCATTCATGATCAATGCGCCCTGTATCACATCGCTATGCCCGCCGAGATATTTGGTAGAAGAGTGCATGACGATATCTGCACCCAGGTCAAGCGGGTTTTGCAAACAGGGTGAAGCGAATGTATTATCCACTGCCAGGAGAATTTTTTTCTGTTTCGTGATAGCGGCTACTGCAGCAATATCCGTGATATTCATTAATGGATTAGTGGGTGTCTCTAACCAGACTAATTTGGTTTTAGAAGTAATAGCCGAAGCCACATTTGAAACATCAGTTGTATCAACAGAGAGAAATTTGATGCCGAACTTTTCAAATATTTTAGTGAACATCCGGTAAGTGCCTCCGTACATATCACTGGCGGCAATTACTTCATCACCCGGCGACAATAATTTGATCACCGCATCTGTAGCCCCAACACCGCTGCTGAAAGCAAGACCATATTTTCCATTTTCAATAATGGCCAGGGCATCTTCCAACGCCTTGCGGGTAGGATTTTGTGAACGTGCATATTCATATCCTTTATTTTTTCCGGGCGCCTCCTGCACGTAGGTGGATGTCTGGTATATCGGTGTCATGATAGCGCCGGTGGATGGATCTGGCTCAGCGCCTGCATGTATAAATTTTGTAGCCTGTTTCATATTACTGTTTAAGGCTGCAAAGATGAATAATTTTATGCGGTAATAGTTACCTCCGGTCAAAAGCTAACCAGTATTATTTTTTCCGGAAATGAGAGATATCAATTGAGCCAGTTAATAAGCGGGTAGTTCATTTCAACAATCTGCAATAAAACAAAGCGGTACCGGATAAATAATGATATAGCGGAAATAGATACTGGCGGGTAAAAACACGATGAGAAAATACATTAACAAAGGGTAAAACTCATCCTCATAATTTTTAATATTAGCATAATAATTGCCTGTATCCGGCGGTTCCGGACCCTTAGAAAAACAATCCCAACCTGTGAGAATCAAATACCCGCTTATAAGAATACTGCTTTTGGCCGCCGCTATCTATGTTGGCACGACAGTACAGGCGCAATTACCTCCCACGCAATGGGCGCTTCATTATGGCGGGGGCTCGGTGGATATTCCCTTTGTAATAAAATTTACCAGTGACGGCGGAACTATTGTCGCCGGATATACCGACTCAAAGGACGGTAATGTCAGCGCTCAACCTAACCGTGACTACTGGGATCTCTGGATCGTAAAGCTGGACCGTTGCGGAACTCTTCAATGGGAAAGATCATTTGGCGGAACGGGGTATGAAAGTGCAAGAGATGTGGCACAGACTGCTGATGGCGGTTATATTGTTCTGGGTGAAACCAATTCAACAGATGGTGGAGTGGTAGCAGGGTATGGCGGCACCAAAGATATCTGGTTATTAAAACTGGCTGCATCCGGAAACCTGGAATGGCAAAAACGATATGGCGGCAGCGGACTGGATATCGGTAATCATATAGAAATAACAAGCGACGGCGGCTATTTAATTGCTGCATCTTCTTCATCCAACAATGGCGATATTACCGGCAATCACGGTACCGGTGGATACACTGATGGCGTGCTGATGAAATTAACAGCTGCGGGTGCGGTGCAATGGAGCAAATGTTTTGGCGGAAGCAAAAATGAAGAGTTATTCGACTTTGAAATAATGAATGGAATAACCTTTCTTACCGGTTTTACCAATTCAATTGATGGCGATATACCACCCGATCAAAAAAACTATGATGTTTGGTTGCTGGCCATAGATCAAAACGGAAATAAAGTGTTCAGCAAAATATATGGCGGCTCACAAAATGATGTGGCTTACTGCATGACCAGGGGAGCTGACGGCTCATTAACCATGGCGGGATATACCACTTCCAACGATGGAGATGTCAGTGGTCCTAAAGGAAGCCAGGACTACTGGGTACTGAATGTTGATCAAAAAGGAAAACTGAACTGGCAAAAAGATCTCGGCGGTTCGGATGCAGAGTATGCCAAAACAATCATTACAGATAAAGATAGCAGCTATATCATAGGAGGTATCTCCTATTCGGATGATGGTGATATCACCCATCCGCTTGGTGAAGGCGATTACTGGACGGTGAAACTTAGTGCCACTGGAAATATAATATGGGCAAAAAGCTGGGGTGGCAGTGATAATGATCATCTGCGGTCTATGATCACTAATACGGCCACGCAGGAATATTATCTCGCAGGTGATTCAGAATCAGGTGGCGGAGATTTTAATAACTCATGGGGTGAAGCGGATTTTGGCATTATTAAACTGAAAATACCTGAACTGCAAACCAAAGATTCAGCGGTATGTAATATAAATACTTTCGTGGCGCTGCGTGATACTTTGCAGGATGCCTGTGGTTATGACTCTGTTATTATTACGTACCGGCCTGTATTGCTTAACGGGCCCTTTAATAATATCAGGAAGGTAGATACAATTTTTGCAGGGCAAACTGTTATGCTGCATACCAATGGCAATGGAACTATTGCCTGGAATTCACATTCATCATTGAGTTGCATCAATTGTCCTGACCCGGTGGCTTCTCCCATAGCTACTACTGTTTATACGGCTACCAATTATTTACCCAACGGTTGCCAGGTCCCTGATCAGTTCACGGTAGTGGTATTGAATGATGCCGTAGTGATGGTTCCTACCGCGTTCACTCCCAATGGCGATGGATTGAATGATTATTTCGGCCCTGTAGGGAAAGTACCGGAGGGATATAAGCTGCAGTTATTTAACCGCAATGGTGAAGTAGTATTCAAAAGTTCATCCATTAATCAACGATGGAATGGTTTGTTTAAAGGAGTGCTGCAGCCTACCAGCGTTTTTATTTATTTAATTGACTATAAAGACCTGCAAAATAAAACACATCAGCAAAAAGGAACATTCATGCTGATACGGTAAAAATGAATCACCGGAAAAACTACTACTATGGACAGAAGAGAATTTTTCAAAAGAGCACGGAAAAACGCCGAAGTGGCGAAGAAAATCAACGGTAAGATGTTTTCCGGCTTGGCGCCTTATGCGGGTAGCTGGACTACCAACGAAGTGACGCATTTGCTAAAGCGAACCATGTTCGGCGCTAAGAAGGCAGACGTTGATTATTTCCTGGCAATGACTCCCGATGCGGCAGTGGATGAACTGCTTAATAATATTGTTACTCCCAGTCCGCCATTAAGAGATTATGGCCTGATTGAAGATGAGTTTGGTATGCTCCACGATGATCTGGGTGTAGCACAGGGACAAACCTGGGTAAACGATCTCAACACGTTGAGCGATCCCGAGGTAAGGGGTGCTATCAATTCACGGCGGGTTCAAAGTTTACGAAAATGGTGGGCGGGTCTTATCATCAACCAGGGAAGAAGCATACAGGAGAAAATGGTATTGTTCTGGCATCACCATTTTTCTATACAAGAGTCGGAAGTAGAGAATTCAAATTTCTTATACAAACACCACAACCTGCTTCGCAGTAATGTACTCGGTAATTTTAAAACGCTGGTAAAAGAGGTAAGCATAGATCCGGCCATGCTGCTTCACCTGAACGGATATGTGAATTCAAAGCAGGCGCCTGATGAAAACTATGCCCGTGAAATGCAGGAATTATTTACGGTAGGTATCGGGGCTGATTCATTATATACGGAGGATGATGTAATAGCCGCAGCAAGGGTGTTAACAGGATGGCGTATCAACAGCGATCCTCTTAATTCTTATTTTGACGCTGCGGCGCATGATACAGGCGCTAAAACATTTTCCGCTTTTTATAATAATACAACTATTCCCGGCAACACTAATGGAGAACAGGAGCTGGATGCATTGATCAATATGATCTTCGCGACTACTGAAACCTCCCGTTTTATCTGCCGCAAATTGTACAGGTGGTTTGTGTATTATGAAATAGATGAGGCAACGGAAACGGATGTAATTACACCGATGGCGGCTGTTTTACAAAGCAGCAACTACGATATAAAATCTGCCTTGTCTGTACTTTTCAAAAGCGAGCATTTTTTTGATACCATCAACCAGGCCTGTTATATCAAGAGCCCGTTTGATATGATTGTGGGCACTTTACGTGAATTCAATGTCAGCTTTCCGGCCTATACCAATTATACGACAGGTTATCCCTTATTCGGTTCAATATTTCAAACAGCTTCTGAGATGCAGCAAACTTTGTTTCAACCGCCCGATGTATCAGGTTGGCCGGCTTATTACCAGCAGCCCATGCACTATGAGTTATGGGTAAACAGTAACTCACTTCCGAGGCGGGCTGATTTCACAGACGCATTGATCAATGATTCCGTAATTGATGTAAGGGCTTTCGCCAGTACTTCATCCAACCCAGCTGATCCTAACCAATTGATAAGTGATGTGACAGCCTTGTTGTTAAGGTATCCTTTGTCAACCAATTCAAAGAACTATGTCAAAACAAATTTCTTATTGAATAATACCACTGATGATACTGTCTGGACCAACGCCTGGAATGGTAATAATAATACGGTGATCAATAATTCCCTGAGGAATATGTTCAGGTTTATTATGAACCTGCCGGAATTTCATTTATGCTGAGGAATCAATAAGCAATAGACAATGAGCAATATGCAAATTGCCCATTGTTTCATTAACCTATGTAAAACGAAAGTATGAACAGGAGAAAATTTTTAAGAAATACAGTACCGGCGGCAGTGACTATGCCTGCATTATTAAATGGGTTTTCATTTACCGCCCATAGTGCAGCTACAAGCTCCCTTGGCAGTTTATTTGATGAACTGACTACCGATACCGATCATGTTTTTGTGCTGATACAGCTGGCAGGTGGTAACGATGGCCTCAACATGGTGATACCATTGGATGTATATGCTAACTATTATAATGCAAGAACGAATGTAGCCATTCCCCAGAGCCAGGTGTTGCGGCTTGATGGAACGGACCGTTCAGGACTTCATCCCGCTATGACGGCTTTGCAAAATATGTACAATGAAGGCAAGGTAAGCGTGGTGCAATCCGTAGGGTATGAAAATCCCAACTTCTCGCACTTTCATGCTACCGATATATGGAACAGCGGCGATACACGTACTAACCGGAGAGAGAGGGTACACACAGGCTGGATGGGCCGTTACCTGGAGAATGAATTTCCTGGTTACCCGGATGCATATCCTAATACCACTATGCCTGATCCCCTCGCTATCCAGATCAGCAATTTTCCTTCACTGACCGTGCAGGGCGAGATCTATTCAATGGGATTATCCATTACCAATCCTGAAAAGATTTATACGTTCGATAATCCTTTTTCCGATTATCCCCTTAACTCCGCACCTGCTAATAAAGAACTGAAATTTCTTCGTGTTATTTCAGAAAAAACAAAGATCTATTCTGACCTTATAAGAGCAGCCTACCAGCGGGCCGGCACTATGGCTACCTATCCCGAAGAAAATTCACTGGCTGACCAGTTAAAAATTGTAGCCCGTTTGATCAAAGGCGGATTAAAGACAAGGGTATATACCGTAACGATCGGTGGTTTTGATACACATAAAAAACAGGTGAATGCCAGCGATACTACTACCGGTAACCATGCCAAGCTGATGAAAGAATTATCGGAAGGTATCAGCTCCTTTCAGCAAGATCTTGAGCTGATGCAACTGGATGATCGTGTGATGGGAATGACTTTTTCTGAGTTCGGCCGTCGTATAAAATCCAACGCCAGTCTCGGTACTGACCATGGCGCTGCATCGCCATTGCTGATGTTTGGTACACATGCCAAAAAAGGAATTCTTGGCAACAGCCCCGATATACCGGCGGATATACAGGTGGTGAATAATATTCCTTTCCAGTATGATTTCAGGAGTGTGTACGCCTCCGTGCTGGAACAATGGTTTTGTGTAAAGCAACCTGCCCTGAATTCGATCCTGCTGCAGAATTATCAATCATTGCCATTGGTACAGGGAGGTCCCTGCGGGTTGCCGGAAGACCCGGATGACACCAATAATGCAGCGGACAAACTGGTACTGAAGATGTGGCCTAATCCTTATAGTATCAGCGGTACTATTCAATTTTCCACTACGGGTGGCAATACCATGATTCAGCAGATAGACCCGCTGGGCAGGGTGATTAAAGTGCTGACCAACCGCGATTATGCAGCCGGTACGTATAATATTGATATGTATAATGACGGCCTTCCGGCAGGAGTTTATTTCCTGCGGCTGCAGAATAAATCATTGCAAAAAGTGATCAGCGTGGTGAAGATGCCGTAATATTTTCTTTACCTGAAGCTTGATCTTTTAAAAAATAGTAACTACAGTTGTGATAACAGCTGTAGTTTTTTATTGTCTTTTCCGCCCAAGGCGTGGGCATCTTCTTTGCGAATTTAACCAGAGCAAAGCGAATGGCTCCGTTTGAAGTTCTGCTCATTACTCACCAATAGGGTTGAGTTTATATAATCGTATACGTATAAAATCAGACCTTCGTCAAGCCTGCCCTCTACCCGCTTTTTTGAGGGCACCTAAAATTGCTAAATTTTTTGGCATTGGAAGACAAAGCCTTTATATTTGTACAAACAGAAATTAACAATGGAGATAAGAACAGATTTATTCCTCGGTGATTGTAAAGAAATGCTCAAAAAGGTTCCTGACAACTCTGTTGATCTAATTGTAACATCGCCTCCTTATGCTGACCAGCGTAAAGGAACTTATGGCGGCATTCATCCTGACAAATATGTTCAATGGTTTCTGCCTATAACTAAAGAATTACTTCGAGTTTTAAAACCAACAGGAACTTTCATTCTTAATATCAAAGAAAAAGTTGTTGAAGGCGAACGCAGCACTTATGTTATGGAATTAATTCTTGAAATGCGTAAACAGGGCTGGCTATGGACAGAAGAATTTATCTGGCATAAAAAGAATTGTTATCCTGGCAAATGGCCCAACCGTTTTCGTGACGCATGGGAAAGACTTCTTCCATTTAATAAGGACAAAAAAATTCATATGTACCAGGACGCAGTAATGGTTCCTATGAGTGATTGGAAAAAATCCCGTTTTAAAAATCTTAACACTTCTATCCCGAACGCGGCCAAACAAGCCGCATAACATCAGCAAACAATTTTCCTATGAGCTATGAAAGAAAAATGCTTGAGGATTTTACAATGCCAACACGAAAAGAAGTTGAACAAGCATTGCTGAAAACATTATTCAAACATAATGGAGTAATAAAAGAGTTTGCTACTGGTGAAGAAATTGTGAATGAAATTGCTGATGAATTTAGTTTGAATAAAGCCCAACGAACCGTTGTTTTAGAAAGAATTTATCGTAAGGAGAATAGAATTGTAAAAACCCCTCTTTGGCATCGCTTACTGTATCGTGCTGCTGATTCATTAGCAAAAGAAAAGTTAGTATCAAAACCAACGTCAACTTTTCTTCTTACAAATAAAAAAGAATGGATGCTAACTGAAAATGGTTTTGATGAAGCCCTTAAACTTTTGAATATTCCAAAATCACAAAAAGAGTATTTGCAAACAAAATCTTATGAAGTTCAAAAAATTGTAAAGAAACTTATTGAAACGCCACGACCAGAAAACTATAACCCATTTGATAATGAAAAGAGGACTGCAAAGGTTACAAGAGAATCAGTAATCAGGATAAGAGGTTTTCGTCAAGCAGTTATAGAAGCGTACGATTACAAGTGTGCCTTTTGTGGAATGAAAATAAATTCTTTAAAGGATTTGAGTTGGGAAGTAGAGGCTGCACATATAGTTCCTCATAGTAAAAAGGGGAAAGATGATATTTTAAATGGATTGTCTTTATGCCACTTACATCATTGGGCTTTTGATGCTGGTTGGTTTACTTTAGAAGATAATTTTACAATTCAAGTGTCGTCAAAAGTAAATTCATTACATGCTGATTTTGGCAGAATGGGAGATTATGATTTCATCAGAATATTCTCTAATAGAAATTCTAAAATGTTTCTCCCAAAGAGAAAAGAAATTTATCCTCATCAAAAAGCAATCAGTTGGCATCGTGAAAATAAGTTTCATCTTTAAACTATTTTAAAAATGCGAGAAAAAATTATTTATTCTCTAAATGAAGAGGATATTCAAACAGTAGCTCTTCAAGAAGTAGAGAGAAATCTATCTTCTAAAGAAATTGAAAAAATAAAAAACTCGATTGCAGATAAAATAAACTGGTATGATGCAATCGCAGAGGCAATCAATGAAAAAATAAGCACAGTTTCTGTTAGGTGAGTATATGGCGGTCGTAAGTCAGGTATTCCTGGCATTGACTTGGAATTTGACAAAGACGGTAGTCGTTATATCGTCACAATAAAATCTGGACCAAATTGGGGTAATAGTTCACAGATTGGTAAAATGAAGGCAGATTTCAAGACTGCACAAAAGACACTTCGTACAAGTAATTCACAGCTAAATATAACAGCAGTAAACGGTTGCTGTTACGGCAGAGATAATAATTCAGACAAAGGCGACTATTTTAATATTGTGGTCAAAAGTTTTGGGAATTTGTTTCGGGTGACACAAACCTTTATACAAAAATTATAGAACCGTTAGGGCATCAAGCTAAAGAACGGAATGATGATTTCATCCAATCTTATTCGCAAATGATAAACAAGTTCACAAAAGAATTTGCTGATACATTCTGCTTAGACAATGGTTCAATAGATTGGGACAAATTGGTACGTTTTAATTCAGCAACTATAGCTCCGAAAAAATAAAATGGCGTGCGATATTCGGTCCTACCATGTTGACTCACCAATATACCCAGAGCTCTGCTTAGTCTTCAAGAAAAATACACAAGTATAAGATCGTTGTGGTTAGCCTTCCCTAATCCTCCGTCTCAATGAGGTTGTCAACTCAGCAACCCGATCAAAAAAATATCTCGCTTTAGAATTTCTATCGGCTTCAATAAATATTGGTTAATGTAATACGGAATAACAGCTCTCCGGCAAACCCTACCGGTATCATACAACTTGTTAATACCATTCATCAACCCCATCCTCCTGCTTAACACAAGCTTAACGGTGATGGATAATCATGCTTCACAAGGGTAAAATGGATTTTCAATTTATTATTTACCGTCTTCAGTAGTCTTTTGGCATTATTGAGTATACTGCCATGGCTGACCAGGATTACCGCCCGCCTGTTATCTCCTTGGCTCCGGCGAACGGAGAAGCTAATTTGTATTCATTAATCATTGTTAATCTCAAACACAAAGCCATGAAAAAAATAATTCTCTCTGCGGTATTACTTGTTAGTATTGTTGCAGGCGCTGCTGTTTCTCCCTCTGAAATAAGTGAAAAGGTTTTAAAAGCATTTAGTGAAACCTTTGATAAAGCAAAAGATGTAACCTGGCATGAATATGAAAATTATTACCAGGCTAATTTCAAAATGGAAGAGATACAGGTGCGGGCGCAGTATGACGCGGACGGCGGTTTACTGAAAACGATGCGGTATTATGGCGAAAAACAATTGCTTCCCAATATTGTTTCCAAACTAAAAAAGAAATACGGGACCAGGGAAATATTTGGAGTTACAGAAACCACATCTCCGGAAGACGTAAGTTTTTCGATCACATTAAAGGATGATAAGAACTGGTATGTAGTGAAATCAGATGTGTATGGCAACCTGGAACAAACAGAAAAGTTCAAAAGAGCTGATCTCTGATAACAGGTAAGTGTTTGCTCTATATATGCAAGGGTAAAAACCGTTCCTTACAACAGGGACGGTTTTTTATTTTAGAGGTAATGAGCTGTGGCGAGGTACCGCCAGTCGAATGTATTGGCATCATGGGAAGCATTGGCTGAGGCAGGCCTGCTCAGTATTTCCGGCTTTAATATTTTTTCGTTCACCAGTTTTTTTCTTGCTTCATGTATCATATCTGTTACCCGGGCATCCTGCATCCATAGTTTTTGCGGTGGTTCAAAACCGATCTTATCCTTTCTCCAGGCAATATTCTCCGGCAGTTGCTGCGTCATATTCTGCCGCAACAACCACTTGGTCCGGCCATTGCGTATTTTGAAATGTGCAGGTAAGGAAAAAACAAATTCAACCAGCTCATGACTTAGGAATGGTAAACGAACTTCCCGGCCATGTGCCATAGAATTTCTGTCAGCATGACGAAGCAGTTCTTCCAGTCCATGTGTACAGGTATTAAAATATAAAGCACCATTCAGGTTAAATGTAGCGGGAGTGCTGTAATAGGCTTCCTTACTTTGCAGCCGGACAAAATCCCTGTTAAGATCTTCCTGTCTTAAAGCATTGACGAGGTATTGTCTTTCCAGGATAACGGAAGCGATATCAGGAAACAGGGAGGCGATAATATTTTTATAATTGAATTTTTCCTGCAGGCCGAGTCCTTTCGCGGCTTCCAGCTCTTTGCTTTTTGAAAGTTTTCTTTTTTGAAATAATTCCTGCCAGTACCATTTATAGTATTTGCTGTATCCTGCCAGTATTTCGTCGGCGCCCTGTCCGTCTAATAATACTTTTACATCATGCTGTTTGGCCAGCTCAAATACTTTGTACTGGGCATAAGCGCTGGCAGATCCGAAAGGTTCTTCCTGGTGGTGCAAAAATGTATCCCAGTCATTTACAAAATCATTGACGGAAATTTCAACGGTATGTTGTTTGCAGTTGAACTGTGTTGCTACTTGTGCTGCAAAAGCGGACTCATTTTTATCAAAGCCGGGGAAGATAGCGGTGAAGGAGGTGAGTCGGGAGTTGAGAGTCTTGAGTTGTGAGTTGTGAGCCTGCCTGTCCGGCAGGCAGATTGTGAGTGAGGAGGCTGTTGCTAACACAGAAGAACTATCAAGGCCACCACTAAGTGAAGTGCCAATTGCAACATCACTTCTTAAGCGCCTTTTTACCGATGCAGAAAAAAGATGTTGAAATTTTTCTATAGCCTCTGTATCGCTGATCTTTTCATCTTGCATCAAAGGATCAATATCCCAGTATTTTTCAATGATCAGTTCTTTTGTAGCAGGGGTATAATATAACGTTGATGCAGCAGGCAGTTTAAAGATATTTTCAAAAAATGTTTCTTCCGGCCTTCCGGGATTATCGGTATAACCGATAGTAATGAAATTAAAGAGCATTTGCAGGTTGGGCCTTCGGTCAATACCTGCGGCCCAAAGCGCTTTCATTTCTGAGGCAAAAACAAATTCACGGCCATTAAAAGAATAATAAAAGGGTTTTTCTCCAAAGCGGTCACGGGCGGCAAATAATTCCTGTTCCTGTTCATCCCATATAGCAAAGGCGAACATGCCATCAAAATGCTCAACGCACTCATCATCATAGTGATCATAGGCGGCCAGTATTACTTCTGTATCTGATCCGGTGTTAAAGGAGTAACCCTTGTTTCGAAGGTCTTGCCGCAGCTCGATGTAATTATATATTTCACCATTATGAATGATGCTGTAACGATCTTTGTAATGCATGGGCTGGGAAGCGGCGTTACTCAAATCAATAATAGAAAGACGGCGATGCCCCAGCAAGGTTTTTCCATTTGCATTTTGCCACAAACCCTCACCATCCGGTCCGCGATGAGCCAGGGCACCGGTCATTTTTTTAAGATGCTCTCTGTTGAATAAGCCCGGGTCTGTTTGTATAATACCTGCAATGCCACACATTATGTAAATATCGAAAATAATCGGGGACAACGAAGCGATTACTACAAGTCAGTCAGAACAGAGGTATTAGAATAAGAATAATACAGCACACGGATGACACGGATTGAACGGATATATAAAGAAGTTAAACCTGTAATAACAGGAAATTTATCACTAATGAATATAAAATACAACTTGACGGGATAAGCACAGATTTATTCTGCGAAGCAGAATAAGAAATCCGTTTTCATCCATCTAATCTGTGTCATACGTGTGCTAATTTGCCCTTGTGGGTAAAGTTTATTGGGATATTTTTAATTCATCTGCCCTGCTAACCAATTGTCAGAACTGGAAAGGAAGTTTTGCCAGTATATCACCCCAGGCCATTATCATATCAGCTCCTGTCGCTGTTTTCTCAAATACAATAGTAAAATACTCCAGTGAAGGGCCACCATGATCATGGGTGGAAAGAATAACAAAGCGTTGAACATCTTTTGTGCTATCTTGTTTTAATCCCCACGAGTCTGTATTTGAATTAAATACTATTGTCCATTTATCCGCTTCGGGAATACAATATAATATGTACCGGCCTGCTTTAATGTTTTTACCCTGGATCATTACATCACGGTACAACTGTATTTCCGTTGATTCATTAGCACCCAGTCGCCAGGTGTCTCCGTATTTTAATACCTGGGTGAACAAATGACGGCCCTGCAGGTGGGGGCGGCTATATACTACCCGGACAACAGGCGGCGGAATACTATTGTTAGCCATTTTCAGTTTGGGATAATCAACCGGGTAATAGCTCATATCCATAGGGGAAACATCAACGGGAGCATAAGGATTGATAACATTGTCAGGCGTTACATTCAGGATAGAATCCTTTGGACGTTCATTTTTGACAACAGGCTGTTTTTCATTCTCCTTACAGGAAAAGATAAAAAGAGCAAGAGTTAGTGCAGCTAATTGATGACGGATCAGTTTCATATAGCGATCATTAAAAAGTAATGGGTAAAGCTGCTTTTACATTTTCCCAGGCAATGACAAGATTAATAGTATTGCCGGCTTTTTCAAAAGTCATAGCCAGCGATTCAACAGTTTCAGTTGTTTTTTGTACCGGTACATTTGCCCGGGCTACATCTTTAGCTGCATTGTACTTAAACGATCCCCAGGTATCCGTCTCTTTATTCAGTATAAAGGTCCAGGAAGTTTCATTGGGAATAGCATACAATGTATAACGGCCCTTTGCAATTTTTTTACCCCCGATATACACCTGTTTGTAAAATTCTATTTCAGTGGCTTCATTGGCGCCCAGTCTCCACACTTTTCCGTATTCAACCAGTGTACCAAAAACAGGCCTTCCTTCTTTTTTGGGACGGCTGTAAACTACTCTTACTGCCAGCGGTTCTTTTGCCTGGTCTTTAATTTTAAGCAGGGGATAATCAACCGGGTAATAACTAATATCCAGCGGTGACTTATCAATAGCAGGGAGTGAAGACTGTGCAACCGAAACAATCGAAAAAACAATGAGGGCAATGACCGAAAAAATTTTCCTTTTCATAAAATGTATTTGCAAAAATAATGGTTTCGCTTATCAGCAGGAAGCCCTTTATTTATTATTGCCGGTATTTCTTATTATTTCAAATTGGTTCCGGATAAAGGGTTTGGCATCCTGCCAGAATTGACGATAGCACTGCTGTAAAGGTTGATAGTATTTCTCAAATAAAAAGGAAGCTGTATCGCTTTCGGTAAGATAAGCGGCCCTGCGGACAACACCCCCCATACTTTTTTCCGTTCCCTGCATGGTCCTGTAATGATAAAGCCAGTTCTGTTTTTTCATATAGGGAAACATCATAGCAAAGTGTTCCGGGAACCATGGCTGATAATTTTCAAGCATACTATATACTTGTTGAGAAAAATCAAAAAGAGACGGTTCGGTGAATTCGTTTTCATCCCTTGCTAAAAAATGATCATAGACCACGTCCACAAATGCCCCGCTATATAAACGATAATGCGGGCGGAATATTTCTTTGGCTTCTTTTGTTGCCGGATGTTCATCGGTATATGTATCTATGAAACGATGCAGCATGATCCCCTGCCGGATGACCGGCGGGTAATCAAATTTCTTTTTGCCTTTTACAAAATCGCTGATAAGGTTACCTACCAGTATTTCCGGATCGTTAAAAGAAAGGTATGCGTGGGCCAGATAATTCAATGAAGGTTTTTTGTTGTTTATATAAGTTGTACGAATACACGGTAGGTATAATGATAAGGATAACAATTACGATACAAAATACAATCATGCCCCATTTAAAAGGAAGAAACAGGCCGGCGATGGTCATTAACAACCCGCCAATGAACCATAGTTTGCCACCAAGATGATGGGTTTTTCTCCAGTTGTCTTCGTTTTTCAGTGCCCAGGGCAAACGAAGGCCGGCAAAATAATTGGGTTTAATATTATACATATAGTTACCGATAAAGCTGAGCAGCAGGCCAACACCTGAAAGAATAATGCCGGGAACAAACTCAATAGAAGCATGGGCGGAACTGTAAATGATCACGCATAGCACCGAAGCCAGGAAGACACTAATAACAAATGCCATTCTCTGCATACGGTCTTTATTTTCCAGGCCATTTCTTATAGGCTTAATACGATGAACGTTTGAAAGAAGAAAGTACGTGCCGATATTTACCCCCGTAATGATCAATGCCATCAGGAGTAATTCGTTTTTACTGCCATAACGATCTATCACGCCATTCAGGTTATAATGCATAGGAACTTTTACGGGCAGGTTTTGCCAGATAATAAACAGGTAGATCAACGGCGCCAGGAAAATGATCCATACAGCGATACTTAAAATCTTTTTCATATCTATTTCTTTTTTAGTTTGAATTGCAGGAGCCATTTCATTATTTCATCCACTACGGTTGTATTTAATGAGTAATACACATACTGACCATCCTTTTCTGATGTAACCAGTTTGGCCTGCTTCAACAGGTCCAGGTGATGCGAAATACTTGGAAAAGAAATATTGAACTGCTGCGCTATTTCTCCCGCTGTCAGGTCTTTTTCCTGCAGCAATTCCAGTATCTGCCGGCGCGTCGGGTCGTTTAAGGCTTTAAAAATGGTATTCATTTATGCAATTGACTCATTGTATATTTAGACAAATATCTAAATATTAATGCTATTCTCCAAAAATAAAATGATAAGGCATGTTTATCAGTTACAGGCGGTTACATTAGCAGGATGTATGGTTAAACAGGGTTAGCGGCTGTTAACCTGGTTTAACAAGGTCACCCATCTGTCACAATTCACTTGCCGCAGGGTGTAACCTGATATACTTTTACAGCGTCTTACTTATCACAATGGAAATTTTAAAAACAAAATCAAAACCATTCAATAGTTTAAAAATGAAAAAGATCATCATCACACTGGCAGTAGCGCTGAGCACATTGTGTTCATTTGCCGGGGAAGTAAAAGTAAATTCAAGAGTACTTGACGCATTTAAAAGTGAATTTGCAAGCGCCAAAGAAGTAAACTGGACAGCAGGCAGCAATTTTTACAAAGCAGCTTTTGTGTACAACGACCAGTATGTATTTGCCTTTTACAGCACGGCGGGCGAATTCCTGGGAATGACAAGATACATCAGCTCACTGGATCTTCCGATGAGCCTGCAGAACGGCCTGAAAAAAGGGTACTGCAATTACTGGATATCTGACCTGTTTGAAGTATCCAACAACGATGGTACCGCTTATTACATCACGCTGGAGGATGCGGATTCAAAGATCGTGTTGAAATCAGACGGTGCAGCTACCTGGAGTGTTTACCAGAAAACAACAAAATCATAAAGCAGTTATATAAGCAGTTAGTTTTGGTGTGTGGTAAAAACAGGCCCCGTATTCTGAAAAGAGCCGGGGCTTTTCTTTTCCTGTTAATGAAGTTCAGTAATTGTTATAATCATTAACATGACGCTCCACTAATCACAATCTGCTTGACCTGCCCTGTAATGATGTATATTTTTGTTTTGTAAATCAACAATCAATAATCATTAAATCTTAGTCATGAAAAATTTAATTGTAACATTATCATTCGCACTTGCCGCAGGTCTTACACCTGTATTGGCCCACCCCGTAACCAGCATTCCCGTTTCGGAAGAAGTATTTGCTCAGAAATTTGCGGGAGCAGAAAATGTAAAATGGACAAAGCTCGATGAAGATTACCACAAAGTATCATTTACATTAGGCGGAACAAGAGCGGAAGCTTATTTCGGTATTAATGGCGAATTACTCGGTACAGTTCGTAATCTTTTTTACAGCCAGTTGCCATTGGTGGTGATGCAGACTATCGGTAACCGCTTTGACAATGCTGCGATCATTGAAGTAAAAGAAATTACTAATAATGACGGTACCAGCTACAGGGTGGTGCTTGAGCATAAGGAAAAGAAATACAACCTTAAACTGAATAATGCCGGTGATATTACTGAGCAGCAAAAAGAAAGAATAAATAAGTAAAGAGGACCAGGTAGCCGTGAGTAAAGCCTTGTTATTTTAGCAAGGCTTTTTGTTTTGCCAAAACTGTAAATTTGCGGCTCTTATCCGCATAGTCTCCCGCCAGGGCGGGATCTGAAGGTGGTCTTACAATAAAACAATTATAACATGAACAGAGGACCCGTTTCAACATTTATCGAGCACCACTATCGTCATTTTAATGCGGCCGCATTAATAGATGCCGCCAAAGGTTACGAAACACATTTGACGGAAGGCGGTAAAATGATGATCACACTGGCCGGTGCCATGAGTACCGGTGAACTTGGTATTTCATTAGCCGAAATGATCCGCCAGGGAAAAGTGGATATTATCAGTTGCACCGGCGCCAACCTGGAAGAAGATGTGATGAACCTGGTGGCGCATTCCCATTACAAAAGAATTCCTAGCTATCGGGACCTGACACCGCGGGATGAATGGGACCTGCTGGGAAATCATTACAACCGTGTAACGGATACCTGTATTCCTGAGGAAGAAGCATTCCGTCGTGTGCAAAA
>JAATGJ010000147.1 GCA_015654695.1 Chitinophagales bacterium
GTTGGTAGTAAAAGCTGCTGAAGACAGGCCCGGTGGTGGTAATAGTAGCGGAGGTGGCGGTTACCGTGGGGGTGGCGGTAATAGCGGCGGCGGTGGTGGTGGATACCGTGGCGGTAATAGTGGTGGTGGAGGCGGTGGATATCGCGGCGGCAATAGTGGAGGAAACAGCGGTGGAGGTTATGGCAATAACAGGGATCGCAACCGTTACTGATATCCTTTCTACCAGGTTTGTCTGCAAATAAAATTTTTATACGAAAATGGAGGCCGTCGCTGTCAATCAGCTTTCCGGCCTCCATTTCTTTTTTACCAATAGAAATGACAGGCAGCTATACTGTCATCTACTCCTTATCGTAAAGGGCTTTTGTAGTACGTTCTCCCTGTGGCGAAGTTGATGAGTTTTGTACAGAAAGTGATTTGCCATCGCTGGCAATTGACCAGGTTTCGGTACCACTAATCTCGAATGTCTGGCCATCTCTTTCAAAGGCAATATTATAACTTATAGTAAGCGTCTTCCCGTCATCTGACCATTTGGCAACTGATTTCTTCTTAGACCCGCCGAATACAACAGATTCTGAAGTTTTACCATCGAATGTAAGCGTCTCCGTAGTTGTTACTTCATCACCATTAAAGGAAGTGGCAGTTTTTGATATAGTGATTCCCTCTTCTTTTTGCTCCGCTTTTATCTTACGGGGTACGAAGCGGCCAAAATCTCCCAGCTCACTTTTTCCTTCGTTCAATGACCAGTTACCGGAAAAATTGGCTTTGTCTGCTATGGTTGTAAATGAAAAAAGAAAGGCGGCGATAAGAATAGATACCATTGATTTTTTAAAAATTGAAATGTTCATGATTGTTGATTTTATAAATTAAATGTAAGATTAAGTTATCAAAGTCTTTTGTTGGATTACAGGGATCAGTGGGTGCAACATTGTTTGCTCATTTCCTTCGCTGTATAAAATCTTACGCTGAATTATTATAAAAAATTTGTATATTGATTTCGGAATTTACCTTTTAACTGAAACCAGGCTAACAGCTTACTTAATCAACACATCCTGCTAATCCATCATTATGAAAACCGAACCATCTAACGAAAAACAACCAGAAACACCTCTTCCTTCTCCAACAGACATCCCTGCGATTGACAATATCTACCACCAGATGATAGAAGAGATAGAAGACTATGCCATTTTTTTACTGGATATAAACGGAACGGTGATCAACTGGAACAAAGGAGCGGAAAAAATAAAAGGATATAAAAAGGAGGAGATCATTGGCAGGGATTTCCGGTTATTCTATACAAAGGAGGACCAGTTGAACAAACTACCCGATGAAATATTGAAAGAAGCTGCAGAAAAAGGCAGGGCCTCGCATGAAGGATGGAGGGTACGTAAGAATGGCAGCCTGTTCTGGGGCAATGTGGTCGTCACCGCTATTCATGAAATCAATAACGGAATAAAGGGCTTTACAAAAGTAACCCGTGATCTTACAGAAAAAAAAGAGATGGAAAACAATGTGATCACAGGCATTGTTGATATCCAGGAAAAAGAAAGAAAATTTATATCTGATGAACTGCATGACAACATAAGCCAGAAACTGGCGGCTTCCAAATTATTCCTGGAACTGGCCATGGATGAATGCCAGAGTAAATACCTGCAGCAGGGCAGGCAAAACCTGATACAGGCAGTTGATGAAATAAGAAATATCAGTTATCGTCTCAGCCCATCCATTATTACTAATCTTGGTTTGTCTGAAGCTATTAGTGCACTGCTGGATAATATCAACCAGCTAAATAAAGTGCGAACAGAGTTTCATTATGAACTGGGTGAATTGGAAATTAATCCTGTAGTACAACTGGCCCTGTTCCGGATAATACAGGAACAGGTGAATAATATCCTGAAACACGCAGCAGCTACCCATGTAAAAATCGAATTACTGGAACAGGGAAAGTTGCTAAGACTGCTGATCAGCGATAACGGAATCGGGTTTGATTTTAATACAGTAAAAAAAGGATTGGGATTACAAAATATACTTTACAGGGCAGAACTTTGTAAAGGCAGCGCCCTGTTTACATCTTCGGCAGGAAAGGGTTGCTTGTTACGGGTTGATATCCCGCTATCTGCTGACAATGCTATGAATGTTGCGTAAGACACCGGGTGTTTGTATCGGCACATTCCAAAATAAACAAATCAGCGTAGAAAACTTCCTAATGCAGTAAAATAAATTTTTTACCCGGCAAGAGGTAAAGTTATTATTCCCGGTTAGTTAACGTAGGATATGCCATTGCAGGTGGGGAACCCTCTCCTGCCGCTGTTCAAATATTTATTTTTCCCAAAATCTCAAACCCTTATCTTTCCCCTTCAATCAATTATATGAAGAAAGTTTTCCTGTTACTATTATTAAGCTATGTATTGTTTGCCTGCAATCCATCTACCACACCTGCCGCCGCAGAAAATAATAAGGAGCTGGCGGACATGTTTGAAAAATACCATGAAGAAAGCCTGCAAATCTTTCCATTGAGTGCTACTATGGAAGGTGACGCCCGTTATAACGACCTGCTGCCGGTGGATTTTACCGACTCTTACCGCGCCAAACAAAAAGATTTCTATCAACGCTACCTGGATATGCTGGTAAAATTTGACAGGGATAAACTAAGCGACCCCGATAAACTGAGCTATGATATTTTTAAATACACGATGGACCTGAATATAGAAGGGTTTACATTTCCCGATAACTATATTCCGTTTAATCAGTTCTATGCCCTGCCAATATCTTTGGGTCAATTCGGCAGCGGAGAAGGTGTACAACCTTTTAAAACCGTAAAGGATTATGATGACTGGATCAAACGTGCAACCGCTTTTAGTGCATGGGCGGATAGTTCCATCGTTTATTTCCGAAAGGGAATGGCAGCGGACTTTGTTCTTCCAAAATCATTGGTGGAAAAAATAATACCGCAGTTCAGGTCATTGGTGACGGATAGTGTACATGTAAAAGACAACCTGTTTTATTCCCCGGTAAATAAAATACCCGATAGTTTCAGTGTGGCGGATAAAAAAAGATTGACCGGCGCTTATACAAAACTGGTGAATGAACAACTATCCCCCACCTATAAGAAGCTGGCCGATTTCATGCAGAACGAATATTTGCCAAAGGCCCGGGCCAGTTCAGGCATAGGTTCACTACCCGATGGCAAAGCCTGGTACGAATACCTTGTCCGTCAGCAAACCACTACTAATAAAACACCGGAAGAAATTTATACTATTGGTTTGTCTGAAGTGAACCGCATACGCGGCCTTATGGATAGTGTAAAGAATGCAGTGGGTTTTACAGGCGATCTGCCAGCGTTCTTTCAATACCTGAAAACGGATAAAAAATTCAGGCCGTATAAAACGCCGGATGAAGTGCTGGCTGCCTATCATAAAATTCATGAGACCATGAAACCGAACCTTGAGAAAATGTTTACGAATGTGCCGAAGACAAAATTCGAGATCAGGCAAACAGAAGCATTCCGTGAAGCCAGTGCCAGTGCGGAATATTTCCAGGGCACTCCTGATGGAAGCAGGCCTGGCATTTTCTATGTGCCCATCCTTGATGCCACCACATTAAATACAACAGGGGGCATGGAAAGTTTGTTCCTGCATGAAGCCATACCGGGGCATCATTACCAGATATCCTTGCAGCAGGAAGATACCACGTTACCAAAGTTTCGCCGCTTTGGCGGGCAAAATGCTTATGTAGAAGGCTGGGCTTTGTATTGTGAAAGCCTTGGCAAAGAATTAGGTTTATACACTGACCCCTATCAATACATGGGCGCACTGGGCGATGAAATGCACCGGGCTATCCGCTTGGTAGTGGATGTAGCCATCCATGCAAAAGGAATGACAAGAGAAGAAGCTATAAAATATATGATGGACAATGAGGCCGTCAGTGAACAAAGCGCCACGGCGGAAATAGAAAGATATATGGCCATACCCGGTCAGGCACTGGGATATAAGATAGGCGCTTTAAAGATCCGTGAGCTGCGCAACAAATATGAAAAAGAACTCGGCTCTGCATTTAAGATCGCATCTTTTCATGATGAAGTATTGAAGGATGGAAGTATGCCGCTTGCATTATTGGAAAAGAAAATGGATGAATGGGTTAAGGGGCAGAAATAATTTTTTTGATACCGTCTGCGGCTTCTCATAGCCTGCCCCGCCTCAGCGGGGGCCTCTTCGTTGCGAGTTTACACCGGACTTGATTCGGTACATACTTCAGCGTTCTGTTCATTGTTCAGTAATAGTGTTACAGTGGAGGCAACATTACTGATATTGAAGATCAATAAATAATTTTCACAGAAAAGGAAAGGTTCGTAAATTACAAAAGTGGCTATGGCACGACTACAACAAAACTATTCAATAAATAAACAGTTTAACATGAAAAATTTTGCAGTATTCATTTTATTACTATTATTATTTGCATTTAAAATTGACGCTCAGCAAGACACTGCAAAAGTTGAACAATATTGCGAAGTAGTCGCAACTGGACGATTACTAAGTAATAAAGTAACAATTGATATTGATTATGGAGATGAAAGAAGCATATGGAAAGATCACCGTTTAAAAGACGATGAAGGGAAATTAAAAAAATTTAATTCTGTTATTGATGCTATAAATTATTTAGGCAAAGATGGCTGGAAACTAGTTAATGCATTTCCTGTTTCAGCGGGAAATGGACCTATGGTTTATCATTATGTTTTTAAGAAGGAATTTCCTAAATCAGAAACACAGTAAAAATGATAATACTTGGCATTTATAAAACAAGAAATTCAATATTTGGTGTCTAATCTGCTGTTTTCCTCAATTTGAATTATTGTCATGACACCTAAAGAATTCATATATGTAGTATTCTTGCATGATTTGGCTCTATTAGTTGAAGAAAAGCCCTACATCTCATTTTCGACAATGGCAACAGGGATTGAATTTTTAGGGAAATGCTTGGATAATGAAGCGCCTCATTGGAACGTAAAAGATCGGTCAAAAATTAATTTTGAATTGGCCATAAATCAATTAGTGTCATTCGAGTCCTATAGACAATATCTAAATAGTCATAAATTATGGGATAGTTTACGAAATGGCTTTTCTCATTCGTTTGTTCCAAAATATCCTTTAACGTTGTCAAGCAAAAACGAGATGGGTCATTTACTCCTTCATGAAAACAATCAAAGATTAAATCTAAAATGTGAAGACTTTTATATCGACTTTAGAAATGCATGCTTAGAAGTTATAGCGATAGAGTTTATAAATCCAGATGATAAAATGAATAAGCAATTATTGTCAGTTCCGGCCCTGGAGGATTAATCTGCCACGTTCTGCATAGTCTTCTGAATAGAATATAAAAACATAGGGTTATTGTTGTTTTTTCCCAGACGAGTGCCCATTTAAGGAGTTCACAGGCGAGTCTCGGCCAGCAGCATCTACGAACTAAAAGAATTTAGCGGCTTGACTCGCCGTCAATTTAATAGAATAGTATAACGACGAGTCCGCTATACACAATACCATCCTATGAGACTCGTCTAAGAAACAAAGTTTACCCAGAACATTGATCTCGCCAATGGCGAGACGAAGTGGAAGGGCGCAGCCTGCACAGTGCGAAGCCGAAGTGTTCTAGGTTCTGGTCTTTGTTAAGCAATAACATTGTAGTTTCATTACCATTAAAGCAGATTAATATCGTAAATACAAAAGGCGACAAGACTGACATTGAAAGTCAATCCGGTAATTATTATAAAATTGGTGGGAGGTTCGTAAATTACAGCGTTGTGTGTCATGCCCAAGCCGCGTCGTAAATGACGACATTTGACTTATAGACTTAATTTTTAATTTCGTACTTTTATAAAAACCATAACATGGCAAAAGCTTCACATCTACCCAAAGAAAAAGTAATCGTTGGCAGTGGCACTAAGACCGATGACTTCGCCGCTAAAGTCTTTGCAAAATCGGATTATCCTAAGACACTGAAAGAAAATATCAAATTATTCTTAAACCTTTTTATAAATTTCTTTTGTTAAACGAACTTCAAGTGAAGGCATTGGATTTTTTTGAATTTCAAGGTATTCTTACCGAGGACTAGATACGACCTATTGAATTGATATTATACACAAAGAGGAATATCGCCTCAAACAGAATATCTTGATGACTTTTTTTTCAGAAATAAAACAACTTTTTCCCAGACGAGTGCCCATTTAAGGAGTTCGCGGGCGGATCCCGGCCAGCAGCATTTACGAACTAAAAGAATTTAGCGGCCTCACTCGCCGTCAATTTAATAGAATAATATAACGACCAGTCCGCTTTGCACAATGCCATGGTATGAGACTCGTATAAGAAACAAAAATTAGCATACAATAAACTTAGTATTATGAGAACCTTATTGGTTGCATTCTTAATCCTCGTCTTGATACCCTTTATATCCTCAGCCCAGTCGAATTTCACTTTGAAAGAGAAGGTACAAAAGGCTCATCAGTCCTTTATAGACGCTATTCTTTCAGAAGACTACAATCTGGTTGACCAGTTGCTGGCAGATGATGTCACCTTAGGGTTTCCAGATGGTGATTTTTCACCGAAACAAGAATATGTCAACGCCTTAAAAAACGGAACTCTGTTTTATGATAGTTCCTCCAACCAATCTTCTAATATCAGGATTTATGGAAATACCGGTGTGGTAAATGGAAAAGGTGATTTGGTTTTCAGATATAGAGACGAAAAGGGTGAGTGGTTTAAAATGTTGGAACACCTTTCCTTCACTGCCGTTTACGTGATGGATAACAACAAAGTTAAAATGGTAGCATGGCAATCAAATCGTCCTATAACAGACACGATAGTGAAAGTGACAAAATAATCTATAAGCAAAAATTGATGTGAGGGAAAAGTTGATATACTGCCGCTAACATAGGATCCTATGATATAGACATTAGAAAAGGATCATATCATCAATACTTATTTCTTTTGAAAGCAACCCCGAATGCTTTCGGGGCCTATTTCGCAGGCGGGTCCTGGCCAGCAGCATCTACGAACTAAAAGAATTTAGCGCCTGACTCGCTGTCAATTTAATAGAATAATATAACGACGAGTCCGCCATGCACACTGTCATGCTATACGACTCGTCTAAGAAACAATTCTCAACTCAGCCCTGCGGTCAAAAGAATACATCTTTTGCCTGAGTCTCTCCCTCACTATCACATCCTGATCCCCCTTATCTTTACTAACTTACATTCTCACTATGCGCCAACTCGCTGCTATATTATTTGCCGATATGACGGGATACACAGCCCTCGTACAGGAGAATGAACAACTGGCCCGTCTCAAACGCAAACGGCTGAAGGAAGTTCTCAATTCCACCATCACGCAATTCAACGGTAAAATTTTACAAAACTATGGAGATGGCTCGCTCAGTATATTCAATAGCGCTATTGACAGCGTCCGTTGCGCCATCCATATACAGCAACAATTGCAGCAGGAACCTAAAGTGGATTTGCGTATAGGTATTCATACCGGTGATGTGACGATAGAAGATGAAGCCATCTATGGTGATGGAGTGAATATGGCTTCCCGCATTGAATCAATGGCGGTACCCGGCGGCATTTTTATTTCAGAAAAAGTTTTTGATGAAATAAAGAACCAGGAAAATATCAGCACCCGTGAAATGGGATATTTTGAACTGAAGAATGTAAAGCAACCTGTTCGCATTTTTGCCATTGCCAATAAAGGGATCGTTGTTCCCGGCCGGGATGAGGTAAGAGGAAAAACAAAACAAACGGGCAACCGGCTCGCTGTCTTGCCTTTTGTAAATATGAGCGCCGATCCGGAGAATGAATATTTCAGCGATGGTATTACTGAAGAATTATTGAATGCTCTTACAAGAGTGGATGGCCTGCAGGTCACTTCCCGCACTTCTGCCTTTGCATTCAAAGGAAAACAGGATGATATCCGCGATATTGCTATCCAGTTAAACGTAGATAAGGTTTTGGAAGGAAGTGTACGCAAGTCTGGAAACCGTGTACGCATCACTGCGCAGCTGATCAACGCAGCAGATGGCTATCATATCTGGAGTGAAAACTATGATCGCAACCTTACCGATATTTTTGAAGTACAGGATGAGATCAGCGGTATTATTGCCAACAAACTGAGAGAAAATCTCACCGCGATACAAAAGACCGGGCACTTAGTAAATGCCCATATCAAAAATGTGACGGCTTATACCCTGTACCTGACAGGACTTCATTACGGCAACAAACACACACCGGCTGCATTCCGCAAGGCCATGGGCAA
>JAATGJ010000134.1 GCA_015654695.1 Chitinophagales bacterium
GATAATTCTTTATTGACTGTGATCTTGATACCACTCGCACCTGAAGCTTTGACATTGCAATAATCAGTAGAAAGATCAAATCCTTTAAATGAACTGGCGCCACTGGCATCTACATCCAGGTTGGTAGCCGTACCGGTGATCTTTGTATCCGATGCACCGCTGATATCGAATGTAAGTTTCTTCACGTCAACTTTACCTTTCAGGTCGCTGGCCCCTGAAAGATCTACCAGCAGATCGTTTGCGGTTAAAGTGCCTACAATGGATACATCACAGGCCCCGCTGGCTTTTAGTTTATCAATTGTTTTAAAAGAAATATAGGCTTTCAATTTTTTATTACCCCTGCCCCATTTTCCTTTATTGTTCCACCCTATTTCCAATACACCGTTCTTTACTTCGACCGTGATATTAGCCAGGTCTTTTTCTTCCGCGGCGCTTACAGCTACTTTCTCTTCATTACCCTGTGTCAGGTAAACATCAAAAGCGCTGGATAAGCTGATGGCATGAAAATTCTTCGCTTCCCTAACCTGTACATTTGGATCACTCACGGTAGGTTGCGCAAACATCATTGCACTTAACAACAGGGCCGGCATTATCGCTGCTATTTTTTTCATATACATTGTTTTTTTATTAATTAACGACTTGCTTTCTTTATGCTGGAAGATCCGCTTGATTTCATTTCACGGACAGTGCCATTACCTTTATACACCACATCACTCCCGCCGCTTGCTTCCGCGCTCAATTCTTTATTGATGGTAACATAAACATCACTGCCGCCGCTGGCCTCTAAGTTACAAACATCAGTTGCCAGTTCATAACCTTTAAAATCACTGCCTCCGCTGGCATGAATATCCAGTTTTTTTACAGCACCTGAAATATCCACATCACTTCCCCCGCTGGCTTCCACCTTCAGGTCATTCGCTTCTACTTTTCCATCAAAATCAGATCCGCCGGAAATATCAAGGTTCAGCGCATTTACTTTAATGGTTCCATCTACCCTGATGTCGGAGCCACCGCTGCCAGTCAACTTATCAATATCTTTAAATGATACATAAGCTTTCATTTTACGGTTATTCAGGTCAATATTGATACCTGTATTGTGGTCATACCAGATCTTTAATACCCCATCCCTCACTTCTGTTTTAATCCGGTCGCGGTGTTTAGTTTCAGAAGCGCTTACGGCCACTGATTCATCACCCTGTGAAAGGTATAGATCAATTCCCCCTGAAACAGATATGGCATGATAACCGCTCACGTTTCTTTTTTCAGCATTGGGATCCCTGATTGTTTTCTGAGCAACTACTGCTGAGAAACTGGCTGCAAGTATTATTAAGCTTATTATTTTTTTCATGGCAATGTGATTTATTAAAATTAAATTTTAGAAACCGATCCGCCGGTACTGGTTTTAATATCGCGAATACCACCACCGCCTTTGTATTTTATATCGCCGCCCGTGCTGGCTTTCGCATTCAATTCTTTGTCCACGCTTATGAATATCCTTGCCCCGGTACTGACATTAGCAGAGCAGTTAGTGGTTTTCAAATCTTCACCTAAGAATTTACTACCGGTATCGCCCTCAACATCCAGGCTTTCGGCCTTGCCCGACAAGGTGATCTTTGATCCTGTGTTCTGACTGACTTTAAATGTAGTGACATTTATTTCCCCTTTTACCAATCCGCCTGTATTGGCTGTCAGGTCCAAAGAAGAAGATGTAAGTATCCCATTTATTTCAACCTCAGCACCCGTAGTAACATCCAATTGGCTAAGCGTTTTGTAGGAAACATAAGCTTTCAGGTTTTTGCTCTCATCCTTTTTATTGATAGCGCCGAGCTTCTTATCATAGTATATTTTCAGTGTTCCATTAACTACTTCCGTGACGATCTTTTCCCGGTATTCCGGTTTGGAAGCGCTTACGGCCACTTCTTCAGTGCTGCCTTCAGTAATGATCAGTTTGATACCTGTTGCCACATTAATTCCATGAAAGCTGCCAATAGTTCTTTTTTCGGCATTAAGGTCACTGATAGTTTTCTGCGCCAGCAGGTTATAAAAGGCCGTAACCAGTATAAGAGAGAGAAAAATCTTCTTCATAAACAAAATGGTTTTGAAGTGGTACGAAGGCTAGTGTAGAAAAGTTACAGGGTTCAAAAAGAATTTTCCCCTTAATTTTGCCCAAGCCTGCCTGCCGGTAGGCAAGTTCTTATACTTTCTAAATGAAAGCTTTGAAAGTTTTCAGCGTTTCCCGGGGTGCTTGCTGTCATTTGACCTTTTCGAGAATGATAGCGGCTGAGATCAAACCCGTAAAACCTGATCAGGGTAATGCCTGCGCAGGGAAGGAGTTCAGATTCGTCCTTTCTCTACAGTTCCGATATTTCGGAACGGCATTTCCCTCTCATTTTTGACCATGATTACAGAATTGACATGATACTGGTGAGTATCCCCTGTTTTTACAGTATGAAATGGTTTAACTATTAAAAAAATAAAAAATGAAGAGGATTGCGATCATCCATGGTTTCATGTTCATCAGTGCAACAGTATTTGCACAACAGGATGAACCCAAAGACAGTTTCTATTTGTTAAGCCAGGTAGAAGTGCGGGCCATCCGGGCCGGGGAAAATGCTCCGTTTGCCAAAACCAATTTATCCAAAAGGGAAATTGGGAAATTGAATCTCGGGCAGGACATTCCTTTCCTGCTCAATTACACACCTTCCGTAGTTATCAATTCTGATGCGGGCAATGGCGTAGGCTATACCGGTATCCGCATCCGCGGCACAGATGCGGCAAGGATCAATGTTACATTAAACGGTATTCCATATAATGATGCCGAAAGCCAGGGCACGTTTTTTGTTGACCTGCCGGATTTTTCTTCCTCGGTTGGGAGCATCCAGATACAGCGTGGCGTGGGCACATCCTCCAATGGGGCCGGCGCGTTTGGGGGAAGTATCAATTTCAGCACGAATGAAGTGAATAAAGATGCTTATGGTGAATTAAATAACAGCTTTGGCTCTTTCAACACCTGGAAGAATACGATAAAGGCAGGGAGTGGTTTACTTGCAGATCATTTTACAGTGGATGCCCGTCTATCCCGTATCAGCAGTGATGGCTATATTGACCGGGCAAAAAGCGATCTTAAATCATTTTATTTGTCAACAGCTTATTTAGCCGGTAAATCAACGCTAAGGCTAAATATTTTTTCAGGAAAAGAAAAAACCTACCAGGCATGGAATGGCGTATCAGAAGCCGATCTGAAAAATGGTAACCGTACCATTAACTATGCAGGTATGGAAAAGCCCGGTGAACCTTATAACAATGAAACAGATAATTTTCAGCAGGACCATTACCAGCTATTCTTTGATCATCGTTTTTCTGACAAGTTGATTTTTAATACCGCTTTCTTCCTGACAAAGGGAAAAGGCTTTTACGAACAATACAAAGCCGGCGGGGACTATGCCGATTATGGGTTACCTGGTCCATCACCAACGGTTACATCCACTGATCTTGTCCGCCAGCTTTGGTTAGATAATAATTACTATGGCAATATTTTTTCACTGCAATTAAAGAATAAACTATCGCAGTTCACTTTCGGTGGCGGCTGGACAAGGTTTGATAACAATCATTACGGCGATATCATCTGGGCGCAGCATGGTTTACCCACACCCACGGTAAGATGGTATGACCTTAATGCAAAAAAAACAGACCTGAATGTTTATTTCAAACAACAGACACAATTCGCAACACACTGGTATATGTTTTATGATCTGCAATACCGGCATGTATCGTATGATATAAATGGTTTTCGGGACAATCCTTTAGTGAGGGTAAGCAGCGATTTTGATTTTGTCAATCCTAAAGCAGGTATCAGTTATAATAAAAATGGATGGAAAGGGTATTTATCTTACAGCATCGCCAATAAAGAACCCAACCGGGATGATTTTGAAGCAGGCATCAGCCAGCAACCAAAAAGAGAAAAACTGAATGACATCGAACTCGGTGTAGAAAAAACCAACAAACAAACGAGCTGGTCGGCTGCATTATACTACATGTATTATAAAGATCAGTTAGTACTCACCGGCCAGATCAATGATGTAGGCGCCTATACGAGGACTAATATTCCAAAAAGTTACCGGTTAGGGATCGAATTGCAGGGAGGAACAAAAATTAATTCATGGATGAATGTATCCGCCAATCTTGCTGTAAGTAAAAACAAAGTACAGGATTTTACAGAGTATATAGATGACTATGATCTCGGGGGACAAAAGATCAATCACTACAATGAAACAGATATTGCTTTTTCGCCCACCGCTGTTGGCGGCGCTACTATTAATTTTTTACCCTGCCCCGATTTTGAGCTGAGTTTGCTGAGTAAATATGTAAGTGACCAATACCTGGACAATACTCAAAATGAAAACAGGAAGCTAAAGGCTTTTTATACGCAGGATATAAGGGCTATCTATACGTTGAAAAATAAATGGCTGAAAGAAATAAATATTACCGGGCAGGTGAATAATATCTTCAATAAAAAGTATGAGCCCAACGGTTATACATTCAGCTATATCTACGGGGGAGCAGTGACAACGGAGAACTATTATTTCCCAATGGCGGGGATAAATTTTATGATCGGAGTGAATATTAAATTATGAGTGCGGGATTAAGAGTTATGAATTACACAAACCAATTCATACCTCTTAATTCATAATCATTAACTTTTGCTGCCAAACTTTTCCTGCCAGTCCAGCACACCACCCAGTACATTCACTGTATTGGTAAAGCCCAGTTTTTCCAGGAACAGGCAGGCGGTAACACTTCTGACCCCGCTGCGGCAATGAATAATGACTTCTTCATTTTTCAGATCGTCAATCTCGTCTGTCTGCATAGACTGTATCATACCCAGGGGTATTAATTGCGCCCCTATATTGAACTCAGCATATTCATGCGGTTCACGCACGTCAATTACATGCAGTTTTTCCCCGGCATCCATCCGGCTTTTCAGTTCTTCTACGGTGATATTTTTCATAAATGATTATTCAAATTATAAATCGGGTGGAGTTGCAGTAGTACTGTCGGATACAGGTTTTTCCGCCTGCAGCCATACATCCATTGTCTGACCTGTACGTATATATTGAAATTTCTTTTCTTCATCAAAGCGCTCAGGGTTTTGCTTGTATATATACGCATTGCAGGTATCAGCTATTTCAGATGCCATAACTGATCCGATGATCAAACCATGTGATTCCATCATCGCTTTCGCATCACAATACCGCATACCGATCAGTTGCGGAACAACAAACTTTTCATTGCCTACTCCGCTACCGAGTACAAAAGAAATGGTGCTGCCCATGCGGATCTTTGTTCCGGGTATAATAATACTGCCTTTATAACGCTGTTCCAGTACGGCATTCTTCGCAAAATTTGACTGGTAAATAGTATCGCCTACCCTGAGACCCATATTCTTTATTTCCATTTCCGCACTGCGAAAACTGAAACCTACGAGGTTGGGCATCTCGATCATCGGTGGCACCGCACGGTTGATAGTAAGATAAACGGTGCGGTTTACTTTTACCAGTTCATCAGCTTCCGGTACCTGTTTGAGTACCTTTAGCGGCTTAACCGTATCCACATAAATGGAATCCTGTATCTCTACATCAAAACCAGCTTTTTCCATTATTTTTTTTGCTTCGTCAAAAGATTTGCCTGTCACAGATGGAACGGTTCTGGATTCGGCATGATGAGTGATCCAGTTAAGAGAAAAAATAAAGATAAATAATATAGCTACAGTCAGCAATATTCCTGTCAGGATGTTTAGCCAAAGAGGACGATGTGTGATGAATTTGAACATAATAATTATACCCCGCATTCCCAATTTAAAAACATTCTTCAACCAATTTAGTATAAAATTCTTTTAAACTCCAGCCCATTTCTTTTACCTGCTGCGGTACGATGCTGGCTTCACTCTGGCCGGGAATAGTGTTTATCTCCAGCATAAACGGTTTTCCGGCTTCTTCATTGTATATAAAATCTATTCTTACTACCCCGCGGCAGTTAAACACGGCATATATCTTCCCGGCTGCATCCCTTATTTTATCGGCGATGGTTTCATCCACCTGCGCCGGTGTCATTTCCTCGGATTTACCCTGGTACTTCGCTTCAAAGTCAAAGAAATCTTTGTCATCATGCGCTTTAACTTCGGTCAACGGCAGTACAATGATATTCCCTTTTGTTTTGAAAACACCCACGGTAAATTCACGGCCCTGTATCATTTCCTCTACCAGCACCTGGTCATCTTCATTAAATGCTTTAGCGATAGCCGCTTCCAGTTCTTCAGCTTTACTCACCTTACTCATACCGATACTGGAACCGCCATTGTTGGGTTTTACAAATACCGGTAATTTTAATTCATTGGAAATTTGAGAAGCTGAAACAGGTAAATGTTTGAACAAATGAACAGAATGCGCCACAGCAATACCGGCCATCTTAGCGACGGCTACTGCATATCTTTTGTTGAAGGTGATGGCAGAAGTAGCAGCATCACAACCCGTATAAGGGATCTTTAATGTATCAAAATAGCCCTGTAGTTTGCCATCTTCCCCGGGTGTGCCATGCATACCGATGAATACCGCATCAAATTTTATCTTTTCACGGTCCAGTTGAATGGAAAAATCGTTTTTATCAATGGATATTTTCCGGCCGTCCTCAAATTGATAGTACCAACCCTCTGGGTTTATATCAATCTTGTAAACATTGAATTTTTCGCTGTCAAGGTTATTGCCGATTGTCGCAGCGCTTCTATAGGATATTACGGCTTCCCCTGAAAAACCGCCGGTCACCAGCGCTATGGTCTTCTTCATGTAGTGTATTGTGATTTGGCTGTGCAAATATTGAGGAAAATTGGCGCAGCAGGAAATTTCAAACGCTAAAAATGATTTATTTCTCTTTACCAAGGCCGGGATTGCCGGTATCCAGTACAAATTTCCAGTTGCCATCAGCTTGTTTCTTCCAGATAGAAACATAAGTTCCCCTGATGAGGGTATCCTTAGTATTCAGCGTATATATACCATAAGTAAATCCAAGATCACCTGAAGCGCCCACCTCGGCATAAGATGGTTCCCATGTAAGTGTAAAAGAAGAATCATTGCTATTTTGAAGATACTGCCGGGCATCCTTACCAACGATCGGGTAATTACCGGGCCGCAACAGCACTCCTGCTGAATCTATATAGTGCAGAAAAGCCGCTTTCATTCCTTTATTTTTTGACATTTCGGAAAAAGCCCTGTCGGTATTATCTATGACTTTTACCTGGCTGGCAGCGGCATCCCTGTCAGTAGCTGTATTACATGATAAAGTGCTTATCCAAAACAAACCTGCTAAAACCAGGAGATATCGCATGCTGGAATGATTTATTGCTTCCTGATGTGAAGGGGCATAAGAAAGGTGAAGGCTGTTTCTCCTTCACCTTTGTACGACGGGAAATATCACCCGCCAAAGTTAAACAGCAGAGCTGCTTTATTTATATACTGTAAGGTAAACTCTATTTTCAAAAAAAAACTTACAATGAACTTAAACTTATGCACAGTATAAAAACTGTGCATAAAAAACAATTCACATTATATATGCAGCATTTCCTTTTTGAGCATTAACTGCTCCACGGTTTCCTGGTACATTTCATCGGGGACACAGCAATCAACCGGGCAAACAGCAGCGCATTGAGGTTCTTCATGAAAACCCTGGCACTCTGTACACTTGTTGGGAGTAATATAATAAATGTCAACACTGACAGGTGCATTTTTCTGATCAGCGTCTACTACTGTTCCATCGAGGAGGGTATAGGAACCTTTAACGGAAGTTCCGTCCGCAATGGCCCATTCTACCCCGCCTTCATAGATAGCGTTATTGGGACATTCTGGTTCGCAGGCGCCGCAATTGATACATTCTTCTGTGATCTTGATAGCCATAAAAATTGATTAATACTTTGAAGTTAATTTTGCAAGCCAAGTTATCAAAACAAAATTAATCTTTGCAAATGAATTTACCATATCGTATTGATCTGTTAGTAAGGCTGGGTGATTATATTTTATCCAATGATCCGCAATGGCAGGCGGCAAAAGAAAAAGCCGGGTGGGAAAATGGCTGGTTCATCCCTGAATTTATTGAACGATCCGTAACAACTATCGCCCATTCATTTTTGCAAAAAGATATTTTAGAAAAATGGGCAGCCGGTTATCAGCTGCCATTGGCGAACCCGCATCCAAAACCAGTGGGCATTGTGATGGCGGGTAATATACCATTGGTGGGCTTTCATGATCTCCTTTGTGTTTTTATTGCAGGTCATAAAGCCATTATCAAACCTTCATCAAAAGATGATACACTGATCAGGCACCTGGCGGCTAAACTTATTGAGTGGGAAATTGAAGTGAGTGAACTGATTCAGTTTGCTGAAATGCTAAAGAATTGTGAGGCTTATATCGCTACCGGCAGTAACAACTCAGCCGGTTATTTTGAATATTATTTTAAAAAATATCCGCATATTATCCGCCGCAACAGGACATCGGTGGCGATACTTACCGGCCATGAAACTCATGACGAGCTGGCGAAACTGGCGGATGATGTCTATTGCTACTTTGGTCTTGGTTGCCGCAATGTGACCAAAATCCATGTACCAAAAGAATATGATTTTATCCCGCTGCTGACAGCTTTTAAAAAATATGATTACCTGGCCGAACATCACAAATACAAGAACAATTATGATTACAACCTGGCCATTCACCTGCTGAATAAAAAAATGTATATGAGTAACCCTTCTTTATTATTGATAGAAGAAGCTTCTCCTTTTTCTCCCATCAGCCAGCTTAATTATGAGTTTTACGACAACCGGGATATTTTAATCGAAACATTAAAAAAAGACGATTCCATACAATGCATCGCCGGCAAAGGTTTTGTGGCTTTTGGGGAAACCCAGAATCCGGCCATATCGGACTATGCTGATGGAGTGGATACGCTGCAGTTCCTGGCTGCTCTTTAAAAAAAACCCTTCGTTTTTGAACATATTTCTTAATAAATTTGTTCTGAAGTACGAAGAGTCTGGTAAATGATTTGTTAAACTGAACAGGCGGGGAGTGAATCGGTTAGCAACTTCGTTACTTTACAGAATAAAGGCATAAAAGAAAAGATGGGTCTTTAAAATAATATCCAAACAAATTAAAAAAGAACAGAGAGTATGAAATGGAAACAACTATTACTGATCGTTGCTGTTAGTGCGACATCAGCTATTGGCAGTGTGTGGACTTACAATAAATTAGCTCCTGCGCAAACTGCCGCCGTACAATCAGCGGATCCCAAACTTCCCGCAAATTATGCTGGTTTTTCAGACAATGTGATCGGAATGGCCGACCCCATTGACTTTACCAAAGCTGCCAGTACAGCAGTACCTGCAGTAGTGCATATCAAAACGAAGATTCCCGCCAAAAGGATAAGTAATAATATTGGCGGTAACCGCAATGAAAATATGGATGACATTTTTGAGCGGTTCTTCAATTTCGGTCCACAGGTACAACCCGAACAAAGAGCCTCAGGCAGTGGCGTTATTATCAGCGAGGATGGTTATATCGTTACCAACAACCACGTTGTATCGGATGGTGGTGGTGGTGTAGCCGATGAAATTACCGTTACCCTCAGCAACAAAAAAGTATATAAAGCAAAAGTGATCGGCAGAGACCCAAGCAGCGATATTGCCGTAGTAAAAATTGATGGCACTAACCTTCCCTATTTACTTTATGGCAATTCAGATAATGTAAAACTGGGACAATGGGTTTTAGCGGTTGGCTATCCCCTGACACTGGAAACCACCGTTACAGCAGGTATTGTCAGCGCTAAAGGAAGATCAATCGGTATTAATGGGCGTCAGAGCCAGACACCGATTGAATCATTTATACAAACAGACGCAGCCGTGAACCAGGGCAATAGTGGTGGCGCATTGATCACCACCGAAGGACAATTAATTGGTATCAACTCAGCTATACTGGCCCCTAACGGAACGTATGCAGGTTATTCTTTCGCTATACCGGTAAACCTGGTAAAGAAGATCGTAAATGACCTGATCAAATTTGGAGATGTAAAAAGACCTTACCTCGGTATATCAGTAGAACAAGGTAAAGTGGAAGCAGGTGATGGCGCACATATCGGTTCAGTAGCTAAAGACGGTGCTGCCGCTAATATCGGCCTTAAGAAAGGAGATATCATCACAGGGATCAACGACATACCTGTTAACTCATGGACTGAGTTGCAGGGAACCATCGCTTCTTACAATGCAGGCGATAAAGTGAAGATTGCATACAAACGTGAAGGAAAGGACTATATAACTAATGCTACACTAAGCGCCAAGACGGGCACGTATGATGAATTAGCTTCCAGCAATGTTGGCGCTGCACTCGGAGCAGACCTGGAAACTTTAGATAAGAAAAAAGCGCAGGAACTGGATGTAGAAGGTGGCGTAGTTGTAAAAAACATTAAGAAAGACAGTCCCTTTGGCCGCACACGTATGGAGAATGGGTTTATTATTTTAACGATTAACGGGCAGGACGTAACCAATGTTCAAAACTTCAGCCGGTTATTAGCTTCCCTGGATGGCACTATACAGATAGAAGGTGTTTACCCGGGCAATGATGGTGTTTATCGTTACCCGCTCAGTCTCGATGATGAATAAAATAAATCAATAGCTTGTATAAAAAAATCCCGCTCCAGGCGGGATTTTTTTGTGCCCTTTGTGACTTTGAGGGAAACCTGTATTTATTTTTCAAATACAAGATATTCCCATTGATTCAGTTCAAAAGTTTTCTCTTCAGTAAAGTCGCTGGACATCCCTGAAAAAACATTTATATACACTCCTTCTGCTACTGATCCAATAATATCGAAACGTAATTGATCAACGGAAGACAGGTTAAGAATGACGACTACTTCACGTTCATCATACTTGTGCAAATAAGCAAACACATGTGCATTGGCAGTAGTTTCCAAACGATATGTTCTCACATGATCATCCCCTGCCCGCAGGGCCGGGTTATTTAACCGGAGTGCCAGCAGCGTTTTATAAAAATCATGCAGCTCATACTTTCCTGTCCAGGGAATAAGGTCTTTATCAAAAAACTGGAGGCGTTTGTTCATCATCGGCAATTCCTGCCCGCTGTAGATGAGCGGCAAACCAACCCAGGTAGCGCAAAGCACGGCAAAAGTTCTGGCTGATTCTCCCATACGTTCATACTCGCTGCCGCTATGTGAGTTCTCATCATGATTGCTGGTAAATAATGCCCTTAATGCGGTAGAAGGAAATGAATCACTGTACCTGTATAAGACAGCATCTATACCATCCATACCTGTTTCCTGTTTCCAGTATTTTTCCATCGTATGCAAAAGACTCCAGGCGTATGTGGCATCAAACACTTCATGATAATTTACTTCTTCCGTTTCCGCCAGCCAGAATAAAGGCTTCATCGCATCCAGTTCCGTCCTTGCTTCCTTCCAGAAATCAAGCGGCACCAGGTGGGCCATATCGCAACGAAATCCATCGAGGTCGCATTCCTTTATCCAAAACTTCATAGCTGCTATCATCGCTTTCCTTAGTTCTTTATTATCGTAATCCAGGTGAATCACATCTTCCCAGTCAGGGAATGGGGGACGAAAAGCACCTTCTTCATCCAGTGAGTAAAAACCGGGATTTGACTTTGTCCATACATGATCCCAGCCTGTATGATTGGCTACCCAGTCAATGATCACTTTGAAACCAAGTTTATGCGCCTTTTTTACCAGCTTTTTAAAATCAGCCAGCGTTCCAAATTCAGGATTGATAGTGATATAATCCGAACAGGCGTAATAACTGCCCAGTGTTCCTTTCCTGTTTTTGACTGATATAGGTGTGACGGGCATAAACCAGATAGTTTGAATACCCATGTCCTTTAACCTTGGAAGTTCCTTTGCAAAAGCATCAAATGTACCTTCTGAAGTATATTGACGAACATTTACCTCGTAGATATTGGTACTGTTTGCCCAGTCTACGGTTTTATATATATTATTCATTTCTTTTCTTTCTGGTGGATTAACGGGTAGTACCTTACCCGTTTGATTCTTTACTACAATATTAAGTAAGTAAAGCTAAATTTGTCCTTTGTTTAGCATAGTCAGTCATGAAAAGTTTTGAAGTACCGATCATATACCGGGGTCCGCTGATTTCCGCCATTAAAAAAAAGCGGAAGGAAATGGACAAAATGAAAAAGGATTTCACTCCGACCCTGCTGGATTTCGGACCAGTACATATCTATCTCGCCCGGCATTTCGGTTTTTGCTATGGTGTAGAAAATGCCATAGAGATCGCGTTCAGGACTGTAGAAGAAAATCCGGGCAAAAGGATCTTTTTGTTAAGCGAAATGATACACAACCCGCAGGTGAATGCCGACCTGCAATCACATGGAATAATTTTTCTGCAGGATACTTATGGCAAACAACTGGTGCCTTTTGAAGAATTGAAAAGTGATGATGTAGTGATCATTCCTGCATTTGGCACTACGCTGGAAATAGAAAAAAAATTAAATGATATTGGTATTCCAACCGAAAAATTCAATACTACCTGCCCGTTTGTAGAAAAAGTATGGAACCGCAGTGAAGTGATCGCCAAAAAGAATTATACCATTGTCATTCATGGTAAACCCAATCATGAAGAAACAAGGGCGACTTTTTCTCATGCTGCAGCCAATGCCTCCTCAGTAGTAGTAAAAGATATGAAGCAAGCGCAGGAACTGGCTAAGTACATTACCGGTGAAAAAAAACCTGCACAGTTCTACGATGAATTTAAAGGGCAATATTCAGCAGCGTTTGCCGTGGAAAAAGACCTGGTGAAAATTGGAGTAGTGAACCAGACCACCATGCTGGCCAGCGATACGCAGGCCATTGCTGATTTTCTGAAACAGGTGATGATACAGCAATACGGTATTGACAATACAGAAGAACATTTTGCCGATACAAGAGATACGCTTTGCTATGCCACCAACGATAACCAAAGTGCAGTAGCAGGTATGCTGGAAACAAAAGCTGACCTGGCGATTGTTGTTGGTGGTTATAACTCTTCCAATACTTCTCACCTTGTTGAGCTATGCGAAGAAAAACTACCCACCTATTTTATCAGCAGTGAAGAAAAAATACTTTCTGAGAAAGACATCCTGCATTATGATTTTCATACCCAGCAGGAAATACTGACCAGCAATTACCTCCCGTTGAAAGAGCCTGTAAAGATTCTTATTACAAGCGGCGCTTCATGCCCTGATGCGCTGGTGGAAGGGGTGATTAATAAACTAACTGGTTATTATCCATCCAAAAAGACGATCGAAGAAATAATGATTCATTTAAAATAATCATTGATATGCCAGTATAATTCAAATGTGTAAAACAATAAAGAAAACGTCATTGAAATTACGCCAAACAAAGAATACCTGTACAAGGCTTGAAATGCTTTATTAAAGGTCTCTTCATCATTATAATTTAATCCTTTTCTCAAATACCGGGTTACCTGCCAGTAAAAATACATTTGCAGGAAATAGAAAACACAATAGATTACAAGATAGTATGGAATTAATGTATGCTCGATCTGGAGCTGCTTGTCATTTGGATACACAGCAGGGTTGATCTTTATCAGCCTGATCAATGTGACTGTGATATGAATGAACGAAATTATAAGCCCTGTAAGAATAACAATTCTGGCAGCTACAGCAAATTTCCGGATATGTGATTTCCCGGAAGCAGTGATTTTTATATCAAATATTCCTTGCTGCCGGGCTTCGTCCATATCCAGAATAAAATTTGTGATTACTTATACATCAGCTCATAATACTCATGCGCCATCCTGTTGCTGTCAAACTGGAAGCGAACATCATTCATTCCGTTCTTCATCACATCACGCCAGGTATTGTGATTGTCATAGTATAAAGGCAGTATCTCCTTTTCCAGTATTTCGTAGAGTTTATTCAGGTCATATTCATCCTGTTCATGCGTCACCATAGTGGCGTAGTCTGCTTTTGGCACCACGAACCCGTTATGCCCATGATTAATGAATTCAGGTATCCAGCCATCATCGGTAGAAAAATTAACGGCGCCATTCATAGCCGCCGTCATACCGCTGGTGCCGGATGCTTCTCTTGGCACACGGGGATTATTCAGCCAGCAATCAGCCGCCTGTTTCAACCGTTTAGATAAAGTAAGTTCATACCCTATCAGTACCGCTACGTTTTTATAGCGTTTGCTCAGGTAAACCAACTGGTTAAATTCGCTGATAGCAGGATGATCCACCGGGTATGGCTTGCCCGCCCAGATGATCTGCACGGGATATTTCTTATTGTTTAATAATTTTTCAAACCTTTTTTCATCCGTTGTTATCAGGTTGGCCCTTTTATATCCTGCAAAGCGGCGCGCCCAAACAATAGTAAATATATGGGGACTGAATATTTTTCCTGTCTGGTCAGCTACTATTTCAAAAGCCCTTTTTTTCAGGAATTTTTTCCTGTCATCAATGCCATAGTCATTTTCCTGTTCCATAAACCGGTACAACTGTTTATCGGCCCAGTACCACCAGTTCTGCGCATTGGTGATGGAAATGATCGGGCATATATTCTCATACTTACTCCACATCGCCCTGGAAACTTCTCCATGCAACTGCGATACACCATTGGATAAATGGGCGAACCGCAATGCAGCCAGCGAGTGATTAAATGCATCATCATTATTCCCTGTTACCTTTTTTACTTCATCTACACTCAACCCGCAGAAATAACTCATCTTATGACAGAGATAAATATCATGTTTTTCATTACCAGCCTCCTCGGGGGTATGCGTAGTGAACACCAGCCTTTTCTTTACTTCTTCTATCTTTTTATCAAATTTTTTATACAAATAGAATGCAGCGGATAAACCATGCGCTTCATTCAGATGATACAGTTCCGGGTTGAAACCAAGAACATCCATCAGTTTGGCGCCGCCTACCCCAAGCAGAATAAACTGCGCTACTTTAGTAGCCACATTGGCATCGTATAACCGGTGTGTGATCGTCTGCGAAACATAGTCGTTCTCCGGTACATCCGTACTCAATAAAAATAACGGCGCTGATTTAAATGTTTCAGGGTTCAGGTAATATACTTTTATCCATACGGGATGTTCATGCACATTGATCTGGAATTTGATACCCGTATCTTCCAAAAAGCTGTACTGTTTTTCATGCCATGACACTTCAAGTGTCTGGTCCTGGTGGCGGCCCTGGTCGTAATAACCATATTTCCATAAAATGCCGATACCGACAAGGTTTTGTCTTAATTCATAAGCGCTGCGCAGGTGAGAGCCTGCTAAATAACCTAAACCGCCGCTATATATTTTCAATGGCTGGTGTACGGCGAATTCCATGGAGAAATAAGCCACTTTCTTTGCATAACGTTGTTCAACCTGGTAGGGAACAGAGTAATTGGTAAAGCTCATTAAGTTTTCATTTTACACGAGAACACAAGATAAGAGAAATTAATTATTGATGCAAGGTTTTGAAGGACAACACAGTATTAATAAATGGTTTCCTTATTTTTTTGTTACTGCTTTTTTCTTAGCAGGCTTTATTTCCTTTTTCCTGGCAAATGTGCCATCAAAAGAACAACGCAAACCCCGGTGAGATCCGCATCCTTCCGTTTCTTTTACAGTAACAGAAGAAGATCCAAAGGTTAATCGTAATACACAGGGGTCGCCACCTACCCTGTATTCGGCGACAGTAGGGGATTTAATAATAGCCTCTCCTTTTAATTCGCCGGTGCAGGCTCCGTCACTTTTTTCAAAATGTATAAAAAAGGTAAGCCTGTCTTTCTTTCTTCCGTCGCGGATAGAAACGAGATTGAGCTTCCCGTATCCGTAATCTGCGGCAAATTTATGTTTGCGTGAAAAAGTATCAACAGGATTGATCAGTTCTGTAATCTTATCATCCAGTGCATCGGTCATAATGAGCATGAACTTTTGCGTATCCTTGTTCAGTCCATATACATCTTTCCCTTCGCTCGTGTTTCCGTCAGGATTTTTTCTCGTTATTGTTTTAGAAATACTATAGCCCTTATCCATCCCGGCCGATTGCTGTGTAGAAGACAATTGATCTGCACGAAGCAATGATAGCCCGTCTGTAAACTGATCTTTCTTATCAAATGCTAAAACGAAAGCTTCTTTTTTATCACCGGCAACAGCCTTTGCAAATAAATAGGTTTCTTCTCCTGAGGCTTTTACTTTTCCCATCGGGTATATCTTCAGCTTTGTTCCTTTTCCAAAAATTTTATTAAATAAAGAATCCGGAACAAACTGGTTAAATACCTTCTGGCTGATCAGCAGGGAATCTTTTTCTTTTTTGGCAACTGTAGTATCCCCAAACTGGTAAGGGAGTTCTGTTTCAGGAAAAAAATCAATAAAATCACTTACTTCAACAGGATCTTCCCCGGTCAGTGAGGGCTTTTTGTTTTTGCACCCGGATAGTATCACTAAAGCGGCCGCAAGCAAAAAACAGTTTCTAAAAAAGTGCATGATCATCAGATTGGCAGACCAAATTAAGCGTTTCCGGCCTTACCATCAATACTTAATTTTGATAAGAGCGTAAAATAATTTAGTTTTGTCTAAAAATATTTTTAGCCATGTTGAATTATTCTACCAGCGAAGAGAATTATATCAAGGCTATTTTTCATTTGCAGCAGGCGGACGGCAACGTCACTACCAACGAACTGGCCGCTGAACTAAAGACCAAACCGGCATCCGTCACCGATATGATGAAAAAACTAAAGACGAAGAAACTGGTACACTACCGGGCTTATCATGGGTTCCGGTTAAGCGCTGACGGCACTAAGCTGGCGCTGATCATTATCCGTCGTCACCGGTTATGGGAATTCTTTTTAGCGGAAAAATTAAAGTTTAGCTGGGAAGAAGTACATGCCGTAGCGGAAGACCTGGAACATGTCAGCAGTAAAAAGTTGATAGATAAGCTGGATGAATTCCTCAGCTTTCCACGCTTTGATCCCCATGGTGATCCTATACCCGACAGCAATGGGAAAATTGAAACCAGCAAACAGGTCTGCCTGCAGGATCTTCCTTTGAATAAATTGGCGATGGTATCGCATGTCAGCGATCAGTCAAAGGAAATGCTTGAACTGCTGGGACATAAAAAGATCGGTATCGGTACAAAACTGGAAGTAAAACGAAAATTCAATTTTGACAACTCACTGGAGATAAAGATCCGCCAGCCAAGAAGAACCTCCCCGGACCAACCGCCCATAAATATCAGTGAGCAACTATCCAATAACATTTTTGCAAAATACGATGAGTAAGAAACATGATGATATATCGCTGAGCGAAGTTCATGAATCGGTGGATACTACTTCTGTTAAAAAACAAGGCTGGAGAAGGGTACTGTCTTTTTTTGGCCCGGCCTATCTTGTTAGCGTAGGATACATGGACCCGGGTAACTGGGCTACTGATCTTGCAGGCGGCAGTAAATACGGCTATACATTAATATGGGTATTACTGATGAGTAACCTGATGGCCTTGTTGCTGCAGAGTTTGAGTGCAAGACTTGGCATAGTAAGAGGAAGAGACCTGGCACAAGCCAACCGGGAGACTTATCCTAAAAAAATGAATTTTATTTTATGGGTGCTGGCCGAGATCGCTATAGCCGCCTGTGACCTGGCCGAGATACTGGGCATGGCAATAGGAATACAGCTACTTACCGGCTTGCCGTTGATATGGGGTGTGTCCATCACAGTACTGGATACATTTTTATTACTTTACCTCCAGCGCCTGGGCATCCGTAAAATGGAAGCATTCATTATCGGGCTGATAGCGGTAATAGGAATTTGTTTCCTGGTAAATATCATTATCGCAGATCCGCACCTGCATGATGTACTGAAAGGACTTATTCCTTCTTTACCTGATGCAAAAGACCTGTATGCAGCCAAGGGTATGAGCAATGCATTACCCAGGGAAACCGCTTTATATTTAGCCATAGGTATCATCGGCGCTACGGTAATGCCACATAACTTATACCTGCATTCTGCATTGGTGCAAACCAGGAAGATCAAAAAAACAAACCAAGGCATCAAACAGGCATTGAAGTATAGTTTTATTGATAGCGCCGTCGCCCTCAACATAGCCTTTCTTATCAATGCAGCCATCCTTATACTGGCAGCCACTGTGTTTTTTCAAACCGGCAAAACTGACGTAGGAGAAATAAAGCAGGCGCATGAATTATTATCTCCCATGCTCGGATCCAGTTTTGCCTCCACTCTCTTCGCCATTGCGTTGATAGCATCGGGTCAAAGCTCCACCGTAACCGGAACGCTGGCGGGGCAAATTGTAATGGAAGGTTATTTACGTCTCCGTATCAATCCTATCATGCGAAGACTGATCACTCGCTTAATAGCCATCATTCCCGCTATTATAGTCATCGCTGTGTTTGGCGAGGAAGAAGTGGATAGCCTGTTAATTTTCAGCCAGGTGGTACTGAGCCTGCAACTGGGCTTTGCAGTAATACCGCTTATTCATTTTGTCAGCGATAAAAGAACGATGGGTAGCTTCGCTATTAAACCTGTTATACAATTTCTCGCATGGCTCGTCGCTTCCATACTGGTGTACCTGAATTTAAAAATGCTGGCCGGAGAGGCTATCCGTTTCTTTGACAGCTCAGGTAGCGGCATGGTGAAAATAATAATTGTTGCAGCCGGGCTTTTCTTTATCCTGTTATTGATCTATTCTATTATTTTTCCTTTACTCGCCAAAAATAAAAAACCAGCTTCCATACAAATGCATCCTGATATTTTAGGTTTACAAAATTTAGATATCCCCGTTTATAAAAAGATCGCGATAGGGTTGGATTTTAGCGAGAATGACATAAAGCTGCTGGCAGCAGCGATCGGGCAGGCCAGGCAGGATACCCGGTTCATTCTTATACACGTGGTAGAAAGCCCTACGGCCATATTGCTGGGCGAGGAAACCGGGGATTACGAAACAGGGAAAGATAAAGAGAGACTTGAACTTTTTGTCAATCATTTAAAAGAAAAAGGATTTGAATCGGAAGGCATCTTAGGTTTTCGCCATAGTGCCAAAGAAATTATACGGATTGTAAAAGAAGAAAAAGCAGATATGCTCGTACTGGGCGCGCATGGTCATACAGGGTTGAAAGATTTTATTTATGGTGAGACGGTCAATGCCGTCCGGCATGAAATAAAAATACCCGTGCTGGTAGTCAATTTATAAAAAATCATCGGGCGGCAGAAGCAGAATGAGTGGAATTGTTATTCTTTGAACCGTTGTGGTTACTGCCTCTTGAATGGCTACGCAGCAAATGTTTAAAGCGGCTGAATGTTTCCGGTTTGATATTCAGGTAAGAAGCCAGGTATTTCTGGGGCACCCGCTGCATCAGGTCAGGGTTCTTCATTACAAAATTCAGAAATCTTTCCCTCGGTGTCATCTTCACCATTTGCATCTGCCACTTGTCTTTGATCATCATGGTATGTGTAATGACCAGCCTTCCCAGGTGTTCCATTTTTTTAGACAGGGTATATAATTTTTCCAGGTCGTCAAACTGGATAGACACAAATACAGAAGGTTCAATCGTTTCAATATAATACTCGGAAGGTGTGCGGCTATGAAAAGATTCCTGGCTTAAAATAATATGCCCTTCCATAGATATCTGGGTATTGATCTCCTGGCTGTTCTTTTTATAATATTTACGAACGAGCCCTTTTACGAGGAAGTTGAAATAATTTTCCACCTCTCCTTCTTTGGTAAGGAATTCCTTTTTACCCACTTTTCTTATTTTGATAATAGGAATGAGGCATTTTGTAAATTCTTCATCTGTTATATTTACAAACTTCCGGAGATACGCTAAAAATGGGCGAAGTGTTTCCATGCTGCTAATCAAGTGGCATAAGTTACGAAATAATTGATTCAGATCAAGAGAATAAAAATGCCTTTTATTAAGGCAGACATTATGCCGGATTTTTGGAAGGCGGTGAATTCGATAAAACCTTAGCTTTGCCACCTCCTGAATTTTAACTTTTTAAACCCGTTTTATTTATGGCCCAAAAGATCAAAGTTGCAAACCCTGTAGTAGAACTCGACGGCGACGAAATGACACGAATCATCTGGACATTCATCAAGAACAAGCTGATCCTCCCCTACTTAGAGCTTGATATTAAATACTTTGACCTCGGCCTGGAATACCGCGACCAGACCAATGACCAGGTAACTATTGACGCAGCCAACGCCATCAAACAATACGGTGTAGGCATTAAATGCGCCACTATAACACCCGATGAAGACAGGGTAAAAGAATTTAACCTGAAGAATATGTGGAAAAGTCCAAACGGTACTATCCGTAATATTCTTGACGGAACTGTTTTCCGCGAGCCGATAGTGATTAAAAACATCCCCAGGCTCGTTACTAACTGGACGGCCCCGATCATTGTAGGCCGTCATGCTTTTGGTGACCAGTACCGGGCTACCGATACGGTGATCAAAGGAAAAGGCAAACTCACCATGACCTTTACACCCGATGGCGGTGGCGAACCACAGGTCTTTGAAGTATTTAATTTCAAAGGTGATGGCGTCGCCATGAGTATGTATAACACCGATGAAAGCATAAAGGGTTTTGCCCGGAGTTGCTTTAACATGGCTTTAAGTAAGAAATGGCCTTTATACCTTTCTACAAAAAATACTATTCTAAAAAAATACGATGGCCGTTTCAAAGATATTTTTGAAGAGATATACCAGGATGAATTCAAAGCGAAATACGTTGAAGCAGGAATTACGTATGAACACCGCCTGATAGACGATATGGTGGCCAGTGCATTAAAATGGAACGGCAATTTTGTATGGGCCTGCAAAAATTATGATGGTGATGTACAAAGTGATACAGTGGCGCAGGGTTTTGGTTCGCTTGGTTTAATGACATCAGTACTCGTAACACCTGACGGCAAAACGATGGAAGCAGAAGCGGCGCATGGTACGGTAACACGTCACTACCGGGAACATCAGAAAGGAAATCCCACTTCTACCAATCCTATCGCTTCGATCTTCGCATGGACAAGAGGGCTTGCATTCAGGGGAAAATTAGATAATAACCAACCCCTGGTTGACTTTGCCAATGCATTGGAAGAAGTTTGTATTGAAACAGTAGAAGAAGGAAAGATGACCAAGGATCTCGCCATTACCATCAAACCACGGGTAGAACACGGAAAAGATTATTTATATACGGAAGAATTCCTCGATGCTATTGATGCCAACCTGAAGAAAAAGATGGGACTTTAGTTATGCATTGTGAGCCTGCCTGTCCGGTAGGCAGGTTATAAGTTTAAAGCGTTTCATATTACTGGAACGCTTTTTTTATACTCTAAATTAAGTACTACTGCTTTTATATAAGTTCATTAATTTACTTTTCAAAACCCACCCCGACATGGATCTTATAGCACTAGCCATCGCACCAGGTATTGCCATCTGTCTTTTTATTTTTTACCGTGATGCTTTTAACCGGGAACCTAAACGAAACCTGCTTATCACATTTGTTCTTGGGGCGCTGACTGTATTCCCGGCTGCGTTTATAGAAACAACCCTGATCAACGAAAAAGAGAATGGAATCATACAAATGGCTGTCCGTGCTTTTTTTATGGTAGCGCTGGTAGAAGAGCTGGGAAAATTTTCGGTAGTACGGTTTTATTCCTACCCAAAAAAAAGTTTTGATGAACCACTGGATGGCATTGTTTATTCTGTCATGGCCAGTATGGGATTTGCCACGCTGGAAAATATATTTTATGTTATCAATACAAAGGAAGGCTTCTCAGGATACCAGATCGGTTTTTTCAGGATGTTCACCGCAGTGCCCGCCCATGCTGCATTTGGCGTATTGATGGGATACTATGCAGGTAAAGCAAAATTCGATCCTGCCAATAGTGTTTCCTGGTTATTAAAAGGGTTGTTCTGGGCCGTTTTTTTCCATGGCGCTTATGACTTCTTTTTGTTCCTGCAGAATTCACCTGAGGTAAACCAGGATGTAGCCGGTGGATTATTATTTATCGGGGCTATGGTATCTTTTATTATTGGCCTCCGTCTTAGTTTCAAACATATTAAAACCCACCGTCTTCTTTCGCAACAGGCATACTTTCCAACGAAATCCCTGGCAATACGACAAGCTAATGCGAATGACATTCCACTCATCCGCGATCTCACTTTTAAAATATGGCCGCAAACCTATAGTTCAATTTTATCCAAAGAACAGGTAGATTATATGCTGAGCCTGATGTACAGCGAAAAGGCATTGCAGGAACAGATGCAGCAGAATCATGAATTCATCATTGTCTATGATGGTAAAGAACCTGTTGGCTTTGCTTCATACAGTGTAATAACCCCGCAGGTTTTTAAATTGCATAAAATATATGTATTGCCTTCGCAACAGGGAAAAGGAACAGGAAAGTATATCGTTGATCAGCTTGTTGCTGCCATCAAAACAAAAGGAGCCACATCGCTTCAGCTGAATGTGAACAGGAATAATAATGCAAAAGCATTTTATGAAAAGATCGGCTTTGCCGTGATCAAAGAAGAAGATATTGATATTGGCAACGGGTATTTTATGAATGATTATGTGATGGAGAAGAAAGTCTGAGAGAGCACTTAAGAGTTACTAGCTAGAGTTACGAGTGTGGGTCGCTCATCGGTTGCCAATTGCCTGTTGCTTATTGTATATTCCCTATTCACCATTCACTACTGATCACTCACCTTCCCGCAATTGAGATATTTCTTCGGGTCCAGCGGGGTTTCAAAATCATATACCATCAATTCTATCTTATCACCGGGCTTGATGATACCGATGGCGTCACCACCCTGTAATTTCTGTCCTTTTACTACTTTCACCTTTGTTATACCTGAGTAATAGAAGTAATAATCTTTATTGTTGAACATTACCTCCCATTTACCGTCTTCATCCCGCATAATATTGGTGACCGTTCCATTGATGCAGGCTTTTACAGTAGTATCAGATGCGCTGGTCAAAATGATCTTTGGTTGTTCCACTCCCAGGCTATACGCTTGTTTTTCCGCCGGAGGTTCTACCGCTTCATTCAACGGGCAGGATAGTTTTAATGAATCTTTTTTTTGCGCCGGCAAACTAATGGGCAAACAAAATAACAGTGCCAGTAAACAGATCTGAATTTTCATAAGTATTGTTTTCTTTAGTTTTTATGCATCGTTAGTTTCTTAGCCATCTCCGCACCCATTCCCTCGGCGGAAGCGCCATAGCCCGTCACCAAAACACCTTTATGCCCTTTGTTGCCTTCTATCGCGTACACCGTAGCTTCATCAGCCGGGTCTGAATTACCTTCAAAGCGATAAAACTCAGTGATCTCAAAATCCTCCACCTTAAAGGTATGGTCATGACATACCAGGCAATTCTCCGACAGGTTGAAATCCATGGTATAGCCTCTTTGTTTTAATCCATTCACCGCAGCGGATACTGTATCGTAAATGTACATAAGTAAAAAATTTATCCAAAGTTAGGAAACCTTATCTTCTTACCGGGAGACAAGTAGCTCAATGCACCAGGATATGGGTTTGCTTAATAATCCCCATTACAAAAGCGCTTTGCACATTCCCTATATTTTCCACTTCACTCAATTTGTTGACGTGAAAATCATAATAAGCATCCATATTCTCCACCACCACCTTCAGCATAAAATCAAACTCCCCTGAAATATTGTAGCATTCGATCACCTCGTTCATTTCATGGATAGCCTTAATAAATTTTGCGCCGGCAGTTTTGTTGTGCTGCTTCAGCGATACATAGCAGATCACCATCAGGTTTTTTTTCACTTTGGTATGATCCACCAGCGTTGCATATTGTTTGATCACTCCTGCTTCCTCCATTCGCTTGATGCGTTCATGCACCGGTGTAGTGCTCAGGTGAACCTTATCAGCAACTTCTTTTACGGTGATTCTTGCATTTCGCTGCAGCAGTTTAAGAATTTCCAGGTCTTTTTGATCCAGCTTTGCAGCAATAGTGGTTTCATCTTTTTTAATTGTCTTTGCCATCACTAAACAGGCTTTTATCCTGCAATAAACGAAATAAATGTCATTTAATTCTTAATTTATCATAGTTGCATGCCATTTTATTCTAAAAATATAACTTTGCTATACCTAAATTAAAAACCATGTCTACAACAACAACTTCATCAAAAATTGATTTCTCCATTCCATACAAAGTAGCGGATATCTCGCTGGCAGAATGGGGACGTAAAGAAATACGTTTAGCCGAAGCTGAAATGCCCGGATTGATGTCTATCCGTAAAGAATACGGCCCTTCCCAGCCACTGAAAGGTGCAAGAGTAGCCGGCTGTTTACACATGACCATCCAGACTGCGGTACTCATCGAAACATTAACAGCCCTCGGCGCTGAAGTAAAATGGAGTTCCTGCAATATCTTCTCTACACAGGATCATGCCGCTGCCGCTATCGCTGCTGCGGGCATCGGTGTATTTGCCTGGAAAGGACAAACACAGGCAGAAGCCGACTGGTGTATTGAACAAACATTGTTCTTTGGTGGCAAGGACAAACCTTTGAATATGATCCTTGATGATGGTGGAGACCTTACTAATATGGTATTGGACACCTATCCTGAATTGATACAACACGTAAAAGGTATCTCTGAAGAAACGACTACAGGTGTTCATCGTTTATATGAAAGAGTAGCAAAAGGCACATTACCTATGCCTGCTATCAACGTAAACGATTCGGTTACCAAATCTAAATTTGATAATAAATACGGTTGTAAAGAATCACTGGTGGATTCTATCCGCCGCGCTACTGACGTGATGCTGGCTGGTAAAATAGCAGTTGTTGGCGGTTATGGTGATGTGGGTAAAGGTTCCGCCGCTTCATTGGCGGGCGCTGGTTGCCGTGTGATCGTTACGGAAATAGATCCTATCTGCGCATTACAGGCTGCGATGGATGGTTTTGAAGTAAAGAAAATGATTGACGCGGTAAAAGAAGCCGACATTGTTGTTACCGCTTCGGGTTGCCGTGATTTGATCCGTGGCGATCATTTCAAACTGATGAAAGATAAAGTGATCGTTTGCAATATCGGCCACTTTGATATTGAAATTGATATCGCCTGGTTGAATACCAACTATGGCCATACAAAAGATACGATCAAACCACAGGTGGATATTTATAATGTGGACGGTCATGATGTGATCATTTTAGCTGAAGGCCGTTTAGTGAACCTCGGTTGCGCTACCGGTCACCCTTCTTTTGTAATGAGTAACTCTTTCTCTAACCAGACCCTGGCACAGATAGAATTGTGGCTTAACCACAAGAACTATGAGAACAAAGTATATGTTCTTCCCAAGCACCTGGATGAGAAAGTAGCCCGTCTGCACCTGGCTAAGATCGGTGTTGTACTAGAAGAGCTGACTACTGAACAGGCCGATTACTTGGGTATCAGTAAAGAAGGACCTTTCAAGGCGGAACATTATCGTTATTAATACCAGCTATTAGCTGCATGTATAAACCCACTTCGAAAGAGGTGGGTTTTTATTTACCAGATTATCTTTACACAAATCACTACCATGCAATTCCTTTCACTCCAACCCTTCGTTCCTTTCGTCAGCAACTTTGAAGGATCAAAACAATTCTTTGTTGAGCTTGGGTTCAATATAAGCTGGGATGCCGGTGATTATACAGGTTTTGAAAGAGATGGCTGTAAATTCATACTGCAGAAATTCGACAATAAAGATTTTGCAGAAAATTTCAAGTTAACTATCGGTGTAACCAATGCTGATGAATTCAGAAAAGAAGTAACAGAAAAGAAATTGCCGGAAAAATTCGGTATCCGGATCGGTGAAGTTTCCAATCAGCCTTATGGCAGGGAAGTGAATATCATTGATCTTGCCGGGGTCTGCTGGCATTTTGTACAGCAGCAATAAATAAATGCAAACCCTCTTTCCGCAAACATGCATATTGGTTCCTGCATTTAGATTTTATCAGGCGACTGCATTTTCATTTTAACTGATTTTAACGAATGTTATCCGGTTGTTATGGCATCCTCCGCCCATATACTTTTGTGTGCTTTCAGCGTCCTATATACAAACAAAATTTAAAGATCATGAAAAAGCTAATGATCATATTACTGGCGACAGGATTAGCGCTCAGTGCATCCGCCCAGAAGTTTAGTCATGGAGGCAGGTCTTATTACAGAAGGCCTCATGTAATTGTTTCAGCAGGAGTATATGCTCCTTTTTATCCTTATTACGGTTATCCTTTTTACCCTTCGTATAGTTACATACAAAGGCCTACCCGGCTGGACCTGCAGGTACAGGATATAAAAAATGATTACCGGGATAAGATATGGTCCGCCAGGCATGATAAAAGCCTGACCCCGAAAGAAAGGAAAACTACCGTACATGAGCTGAAGCATGAACAGGACCAGGCAGTCATCCGGGCAAAAACGGATTATTATAAACCAAAAGAAAAAGCGGAAGGTTAAAACAAAAACGCCTCTGTCAAAAAGCTCCATATACGGTGGAGCTTTTTATTTATGAGTATCTCTAAAGATTAATATTTTTTTCGCTCTCACCTTTAAGAGACTGTTTGCTAAGGCAAATAAATCACGCAACGGCGCTACGGCGCAAAGAGTTAATCACTGAAACTCAAACGTTGCGCCTTTGCGTCGTTGCGAGAAAATGTATTTCAATATCCATTTGAGCCTCATGGATAGTTTTTAGAGACCCTCTTTGTCCGGTTTCATCCAATAATTAAAAGAGCAATGAACTGAAAAAATGATGATTTTTGCAGCAGTAATACCGGCTTTCAATGGACTTTATAGATTATTATAAAATATTAGGGGTTGACAAAAACGCTTCTGAAGAGGATATTAAGAAAGCTTACCGGAAACTTGCCCGCAAATATCATCCTGACCTCAATCCTAATGACAAAGAAGCAAACAAAAAATTTCAGCAGATCAATGAGGCCAACGAAGTAATAAGCGATCCCGAAAAAAGAAAGAAATACGATCAATACGGAAAAGACTGGCAACATGCTGATCAGTTTGAGCAGGCAAAACGTTCACAGCAGCGGCCAGCCGGTTCATGGGAAGGAACATTTACGGGTGGAAATGAAGAAGGTGATTTTTCTGACTTCTTTGAATCATTGTTTGGTGGAAGCAGCGGCAGTGAAACAAGGGGTCGGAGCCGGCAAACAAAATTCCGCGGTCAGGATATCAGCGCTGAATTATCACTTAACCTTACTGACGTTTATACTACGCACCAGCAAACTTTTACCATCAATGGTAAAAACATCCGCATTACTATTCCTGCTGGTGTAGAGAATGGACAAAAGATAAAGATTGCAGGTCATGGCGAGCCGGGTATCAATGGCGGGCCCAATGGCGACCTGTATATAACATTCAAAATAATAAATACCACAAAATACAAACGTTCAGGTAATGACTTATACACTGATGTTGACATTGACTTATATACGGCGCTTTTAGGCGGTGAAATAACTATTGATACACTGAGCGGAAAAATAAAACTAAAAGTGAACCCTGAAACGCAAAACGGAACTAAGATCCGGTTGAAAGGAAAAGGCCTGCCACTTTATAAAAAAGAAGGAGAACATGGCGACCTGTTTGTAACCTACCAGGTAAAGCTGCCCACTAACCTGACCGAAAAACAAAAAGAATTATTCGGGCAACTATCAAAATTGTAACTATCAAACCCATCTTCATGCAAAAAGAAGAATTGATACCCGCACAGGAATTTTGCAACAGTCATAAGCTGGAAGTTTCTTTTATCTACAGCCTGCAGCAATATGGATTGCTGGAGATCACCACTATTGAAGAAGCCATTTACCTGCCGGCGAGCCAGTTGCTGCAGGCGGAAAAAATTGCCAGCCTGTATGCTGAGCTGGGAATTAATATGGAAGGCATTGATGCCATCACCCATTTATTACAAAGGGTGGAAAGCATGCAGGATGAGATCACCGCACTGAAGAATAAGCTGAGCTTATATGAAGGGAATGTGTAAGCTACTCTCCTCTTTTTCCCGGAATATTATTTAACTGTATAATTTTAACAGTCTTTCATTACCGTTCATACAGGACAGCAAAAAGATCCTGCTGCAAAATATTTAGTTTAGTTCTGCCTGGCCGGCTCACATCAGGAAGCTCCATACAAATTTTTAATCGTTACAATCATGAAAAGAATTTTACCACTTCTTCTTTTGCATTGCTTTTTGCTGAATGCCGCATGTGCACAAACCGAACCCGGTGTTTCTGTTACTATACCATCTTCCATTCTAAATGAAACAAGAAAGATACAGGTCTATTCTCCCGCCACCAGTAAAACCACGAAGCTTACTTATCCTGTCATGTATGTTTTTGATGGCGAATCGTTGTACTGGCCCGCCATTGGCGCATTGCGTTTTATGAACTACAGCAGTTCATTGCCGCAAATGCCGGAAGCAATTGTGGTGAGCATCAGCAACACCAAACGGGATCGCGACATGCCGGTACCGCAGGAAATAACAAAAACCGGTGGTGCAAAAAATTTTCTTCGTTTTCTTTCAGAGGAGTTACTCCCTTATATCAATAAAAATTATCCTGTTAACGGGCTGAACGTTTTGATAGGTCATTCGCAGGGCGGTCTGTTTGTTACGTATGCCGGTTTGGAAAAGTCATCCTTGTTTCCTTTTATACTTGCATTGGATGTACCGGTGACGGTCAATCCGGCCGTATTGAAAGATTACCAGCAACGAATAGGTAAGACCTGCGATTTGAATTATTTCTCAGGCGAAACGCTATATGGCTGGGGAAACGATTTTTCAAAACCCGCAGGTTGCAACAGTTATTTACAAAAAAGAATAGAAGATGAAACGCACGAGACCATGCCTTACAAAGGCATTTATGAAGGGTTGAAGTTTCTTTTCCGGGAACATATCCCGCAACAAAAAGATATGCCGCTGCCTGTCATGCAGGCTTACTATGAAAGCTTGTCCAAAAAATACAATTGTACTTATTCTATACCCGCAGCCCTATTACTTGGCAGCGCCAGTCAAAAGATCAATGTATCAAAAAAAGACGAAGCGCTTGCCCTTATTGAATATTATGAAAAGTTCTATGGCGCAGGCCAGCGATCTGCCAGCCTGATGGCCAGGGCCAATGCCATTACTAAAGGACCCGATGAAAGAATTGATTTCTACCTTAATCATCCTGGTTCCGGGGCAGAAGCCTTAAAACCCTTTATGGGAAAATGGAAAGGCACCTTATATGTTCCAGGCGGTATGGATACAGATATAGTATGGGAAATAAAAAAAGTAAACGACAAATACATAATGGATGCGCGGATTATGGATCAGTTTAACAGCCGCTCTGACTTCTTACTGGTCACAGAAAAGAACGAACTGGCCTGGGGCCGCAAACATAATAGCGGTGGCATTTATCTTTCTATTGGTAAACTTTCTGCCGATGGTCAGGTACTCACCGGCACCGAAGACCTGGTCGGGTTCCAGATGCCTGAAGGATTTCCACCTTTCAAATTAAACAGCTTTGAATTTAAGAAAGTAAAAGAATAAGAGATCATATACCGGGGAAAGATGAAACAACCTTTTATCAACTATTTCTTTTACAGCTTACAATATGGAATAGAATTGCTGCGTTATCATGACTCAATCATAATCAAAGTCCAACTTTCATGAAAACCATTTACAAACGCATCCTTGCTGTCAAAGATGTCTCTTCTGACGAATTTCCCCAGGGTCTGTCTATTGTACTAATGATATTCTTTTTGCTTTTTGGCGCTGCCAGCCTGCTTATGCTGTTATAGGCCATCCTCACCGATATTGCACAAAACGTTACCATAAATGGATTGACTTCACCACCCAATCCCATAATCTTCTCCATGATTGCTGCTGCCACCCCATAGTGTTCCGTGCTTCCAGTCAAAATAAATCGCATTGATCGGGCCACTCGTCCTGTTCTCAAAGCTAAGGATATAGCCCATTTGCTTTAGTTCATTCCGTACTTTTTCCGGCGTGTTTGTACTTAATAAGATACTTCCGGGTTTAGGTTTGCGGTCATCCATTTTAGTTCCTCCAAGTGAAAGCCAAAGCTGGTTGCTGTTGATATTTGCCGCTTCTGTGGCCTGTTGCACTGTCATCCCAAATTCAACCATATTCAGGAAAAACTGGAGAAGGTTCTGATCCTGTGTATCACCACCCTGCACAGCAAATGATAAAAATGGTTTGCCATCTTTCATGGCCAATGTGGGGGTTAATGTTACTCTTGGCCTTTTGCCCGGTTCCACTACATTAAAAGGATTTAGTTCGGCATCCATCACAAAACTCTGCATCCGCTGGCTCATGCCTACACCTGTATTACCCGCTATACAAGCAGGTGTCCACCCGCCGCTGGGTGTGATGGACACTACCCATCCGTCTTTATCAGCCGCTTCCACACTGGTAGTGCCCCGCCATAACCTGTCCATATATTCTTCATCCATAGTTATGGATGCACTTTCCTTTGAATCATGAGCAGGCATAAAATTTCCCGGCGCCTTTTTAGAAGTATCAATGTTAAATCCTCTTTTCTTCAACAGGTCAAGCCAGGGATTCGTTTTCCCTTCAAACAAATAAGGATCTCCGGGACCGGCATCAGGATCATTGCGTTCAAAATTGATCTGCGCTGCTCTTTGCTTTGCATATTCCTTACTTAATAAACCTTTCATCGGTTCAGCCGGGGGAAAATAAGGATCACCATAATAAAAATCCCTGTCAGCAAATGCAAGGTTCATGGCCTGGTAAACTGTATGAATATATTTACTGCTGTTATAGCCCATTCCCTTCAGATCGAAATTCTCCAGTATGTTAAGCGCCTGTAACAGCATCGGGCCCTGTGTCCATTGTTGTAATTTATAAACATCAATGCCTTTGTAATTTACTTTCATGGGTTCTTCTTCGATAGGTTTCCATTGAGCAAGGTCTTCCATAGTAAAGAGTCCTCCCTGTTCACGGCAGCCTCTCACTATTTCTTTGGCGATATCTCCTTTATAAAACCGGTCATACGCCGCCATGATCGCATCCTTCCTGCTTTTCTTTTTTGCCAATGCTTCCTGCTCCGCTTCCACCATTTTAGTCAGTGTTTGCAAAAGATCCTTCTGTACAAATATTTCACCGGCTTCGGGAGCTTCTCTGCTTTCTCCTAAATGAGGAAAGAAAACTTTTTTGCTGTAAGGCCACTCCTTAATCATTTTTTTACTGCGTTCAAAACTATTCGCTGTTTGCGCTTCTATAGGGTAACCGGCTGCGAGTTGCATAGCAGGCGCCAATACTTCTTTCAGACTCAGGGTACCATATTCAGCCAGTATATGACAAAGTCCACCCGGTGTGCCGGGAGTTGTAGCGGAAAGTGGTCCATACTCAGGTGGAAAATTGAACCCCTTGCTTTTAAAGAAATCAACAGTTGCTCCGGTTGGCGCCACGCCCAGTGCATTGATAGCAATTATTTTTTTTGTTTTAGGATTATAAATCAGCGCCTGCGTTTCTCCTCCCCAGCTCAATACATCCCACATGGTGCAGGTAGCAGCTAGCATTGCACAGGCCGCGTCCACCGCATTCCCGCCTTTCTGAAAGATCATGGCTCCGGCTTCAGCCGCCAACGGTTTCCCGGTAATGGCCATCCAGTTCTTACCATGCAGGGGTGGCTTTTGTGTTGGCTGAGCGGTAACATTCATACAACAGTTTGCTAAAAGCAGGAGGAAGAGGAATAGCTTCATAAAAAAGTTTTGGTCATTAAAGTTAACCAGGAAAAAGAATATGGCAGGCTTGTTCTTCAGGGTATTGAAATAAAATTCACGGCGACAATATATACCATGGTCTTTTAACGGGCAACAAAATAACCAGTAGCTGTTTGCTATCACATTTTATGATGTGTGAATTATATAAATCTTTTTGAAAATATTATAACAAGCAGGTTCTGACAAATCCGGAACTTTAAAAAATACTTTAAGAAGATATTATGAATACGAAATACTCCTGGACTGAAATGAATGCGATGGATAACCCAATAAATGAAAAGCAGCTTCAAAAAGAAGATGCGGTCAGTAAGGATGTATTATTTGAACAAATAAAGAAGTTATATTCAGCGTTGAAAGAATTAAACCAAAGATTGCAGAACTGCCTGCAGGAAACAGGTTTGGAATCTCATAAATAAACAATAAATATCAGCCTGTTAGTCTAGCCATCACGTTTTATCGCCAGTCACGCAATAAAAAAAATGCTATGTCCTGCTGCACGGACAAAAGCGGCGCAGCAGGACATGGCTAAAAACAATTTATTTCCCCACTACTTCGTACAAGACTTTATCGCCATCTATCACTTCCTTATAGTACAATCCGGCCGGTGAAACATATAGCTTCTCCCCTTTTATCACCACCGCTTTACTGTCTGCGGGAACGGCATCAAACCTGTCGCCGACAACCGGACCAACTTTCTCATCAGTTGTGCTGCCTGTATTTAATACACCATCAGTACCCACAACGGTATATTGCAGATCGCTGTCCTTTGTTATTTCTTCCTGGTAGTAGGTACCATTCAGTTCATAATATTTCTGCCCGTCAATAACGGCTACTTTAGCCCCGGGTGGCAACTCATCTACTACAGCGCCCAGTGGCGGAGCGACTACTTCATATTGATTGCCCTGGTAAGGACGATAGTAAGTGCCGCCATAATAATAATACGGGTCAGGGCCAACATAAAAACTCCGGTAACCAAACGGAAGTGTGGCTATCCGTATTCCAAAAGGAGGAACAACAATGCGTAATGACGCACCATAGGGACGATAATAATAACCCCGCTGGTAGCGGTAATTATTGTTTCCAAACCTTACCGATACATAAGGCTGGTTATAATAATAATTTCTTTGCGGGTAATACCTCGCGGAATGAGGCCTGTTATAACCACGGCTATTCCTGTATCGTCCCGGCTGCGCAAAACTATCGGCTGAAAAAAGTAAGAATGCTGTCAGGAGAAAAACAACAGCGGTAGTGTAATGTTTTGTTTTCATACAAGTTGTTTTTTGATTGAATACTAAATCTACAATAAGATAGCGGGCTGAAAAGTTAATGCAAGGCAAAAAAAGACCGTCCCGCCTAAGGCGGGACGGTCTGAAAAGCTGATTCGTTGCTTAGAAACGTTTGTCCCTGTCATTTTTATTATTACCATGATCTTTATCACGGTCATCCTGGTTGCGGCTCTCTTTTTTATCATAGCCATAACTATTGTCCCGGCCATTATATACCTGGTCATTCTTTCTGTCATAACCAAACCTGTCTTCTGCAATACTGATCTGACCGCGGGAGTCAACAGTGATGCTGACATCATTATTTCTCACCTGGAAAGAAGAAGCGGATACGAGTTTCTTAAACTTCCTGAACCGGCTGTTGTTCATTTCATATACCTTGATGCTGTGCTGACCGCTGCGGATATTTGAAAGATTCATGCTGTTGTTACTGCTGAAATAACTTTGCGCGTCAATGATCAGTTCATACTTCTTGCTGGCCTTCACGGTAACCACTGGTTTACGGTCGGCGGCAAAAATGGCTACAGTAAATAAAGTAGCGGCGAAAAGTGTAAAAATCTTTTTCATGTTATTCTGTTTTATTTATTAGTGGTCACTGGAATCAGCCGGGAAGTTCCAAAGACCTGTTTATTTTTTATCCCGGTTTGTACTCTTACTGTTTCAAAGCAAGTGCCACTGTGCCAAAAACAGTACAAGAAAACGTTAAGCAAAAGACCAGGGAAAGAAAATTAAACAATAAAAACGCCTGCGATGCAGTGATGTCAATAGTTTCAGGCCAATGTTATTTAAGGTTAATGAAAGTCCAGTCATGTTAATGAAGGTATACTTCCGGCTTAAAGGATAAATAAGTGAAAGGGAATGCGGATAACACAGGTACAATGGGTTTTCACGGCTTGATAAAACGTATCCCTGCTGATCTATCCGATCCGTTTGATCCCTTGCTCCAAAATATTTACAGGTATTCTTTTCCGTATATTAGCCATCCAAAACTTTCCCTTACATGATAAAAAGATTTTATGTTTATTTCCTTTGTGCATTCTTAGTCCATATATCACATGCACAAACAGGTTACAGCAACTTTTCTCAGCAAACCACCCGCATCAATGCACTCGCCAAAAATTACCCGCAATTAGCCAAAGTAAAATCGCTTACTAAAACAGCAAGTGGTAAAGATATCTGGCAACTTACCATTGGCACCGGCAACACAGATACAAAACCCGCTGTTGTAATAGTCGGTGGCGTGGAAGGAAATTATATAATAGGTGCCGAACTTGCTATTGGTTTTGCAGAAAGTTTATTACAAGGCAGCAATACCGACAGCATCAAAGCCTTGCTCAATAAAACCACCTTTTACATTTTCCCTGATATGAGTCCCGATGCGATGGAACAATACTTCGCACCACTGCAATACGAACGACAAGGTAATGCTACCATCACCGATGATGACAGGGATGGTAAAACAAATGAAGATGGTTATGATGATCTCGATGGCAATGGCAAAATAACCTGGCTGAGAGTGGAATCACCCGTGGGCGATTATAAAACACATCCCGATGATGCAAGGGTTTTACTAAAAGCTGATCTGAACAAAGGAGAAAAAGGAAAATACATCATCCTCACCGAAGGAAGTGATAATGATAAGGATGGCCAGTTCAATGAAGATGGCGAAGGAGGGATCGCTTTCAATAGGAACTTAACCTATAAACATCCAACCTTTTCTGCGGGCGCTGGTGAGTTTGCCGCTTCTGAAACCGAAACAAGAGCATTACTTGATTATTTATTTGAGCAGTTCAATGTTTATGCCGTCGTAAGTTTTGGCAGCAATAATAACCTCTCCACTCCTTTTGCCTATAATGCAACGACAGCAAACCAGCCGTTGATTGGTAGCTGGCTGCAACAGGATGTAAAAGTGGACAGCATGGTCTCCGACCTGTATAATAAAACGGTGAACCTGAAAGATGCACCAAAAACAAGTGCAGGTGGTGGTGATTTTCTTTCGTGGGCTTACTATCATTATGGCCGTTACAGTTTCAGTACACCCGGCTGGTGGGTACCGAAAACAAAACCCGATACCACCAAAGGAGAAAAAGCCTTTATTATAGATGATGCCGCTGCCAATTATTTACGATGGGCCGGTCAGCAGGGCATCACCAATACTTTCACAGAATGGAAAACCATTCAGCATCCTGATTTTCCCGGTCAGAAAACAGAGGTAGGCGGTATTGATCCTTTTGTACTTATTAATCCTCCGTATAAATTAGTTCCTGACCTGGTAAAGAAACATACCGACTTCTTAGTCAAATTCGCCGCTAATCAACCTGAACTGGATATCATCAATGTTAAAACAGAAAAGGCAGGAGCATTAACAAGAATAACAGTAGATGTCATCAACAAAGGCGCTCTCGCCTCTCATTCCAAACTCGGTGAAAGATCTTACTGGGTCAAACGCATTAATGTAAAAGTGAATACCTCCGGCAACCAATCCGTCATCAGTGGCAAAAAGATACAGCTATTGAATTCACTCGAAGGCTACAGTTCGCAACAACTTACCTGGCTGATCAAAGGAACCGGTAAGCTGACAATTGAAGCAGGAAGTCCGACGACAGGAAGCAAAACAATTGATGTTACTCTTTAATGCAATTCAAAATGAACATTATGAAACGCTATATAAAAATTTTAACGGTCACCCTTTCACTATTCACCATTCACTATTCACTATTCTCGCAGACCCCCGACCAGCTCTTCAAAGCCGCCGGTTCTCCCGTCAATCCCAAGGTTGCCGTAAGCTGGAACCGTTATAACGATCATGCAGCCATTACTGAAATATGTAAAAAGATAGCCACTGCGTATCCTGATCTTGCTAAACTGGAATCCATCGGTAAATCATACAAAGGCCGTGATATCTGGTGCCTCGTCGTTACTGATTATAAAAAAGGAAGTCCTGACAAAAAACCCGGAATGTATATTGACGGCAACATTCACTCTAATGAAGTACAGGGCGCTGAATTCTCTTTATATACCGCCTGGTACCTGACGGAATCTTTTAAAGACACCAAATTTGTACAGGAACTGTTGGCAGATAAAACATTTTATATCATTCCCACTATCAACCCGGACGGACGTGACAGTTATTTTCATGCACCCAATACCGGCAGTTCTCCCCGAAGCGGTGTGATACCGGTTGACAATGACCGCGACGGGCAGGTGGATGAAGATGGCTATGATGATCTCGATGGCGATAACGAGATATTGATCATGCGCCGCAAAAATCCCAATGGCCGTTTGCGTATTGATCCTGCTGAACCAAGACGCATGATACAGGTAGGCCCCGATGAAAAAGGCGATTATGAATACTTAGGCCTCGAAGGAAAAGATAATGATGGCGATGGATTCGTCAACGAAGATGGCTATACTTTTGAATACGATCCCAACCGCGACTGGGGATGGGGATGGCAACCGAACTACATACAGAACGGCGCTTACAAATATCCTTTCTCATTACCGGAGAACAGGGCTATTGAAGAGTTTGTGATGAAACACCCGAATATTGCCGCTGCACAATCCTTTCACAATGCCGGTGGTATGATACTCCGCGGCCCCGGCGATCCCAACGACCTGCAAACCTATAATGCGCAGGACCTGCAGGTATATGATATCATAGGTAAAAAAGGCGAAGACCTGATACCGGGTTATAAATATTTAGTAGTATATAAAGATTTGTATTCTGCGTATGGCGGTGAACTCGATTGGTTCTATGGCGGCCGCGGCGTTTATACTTTTTCCAATGAACTCTGGACGCCTTATCTTTTTTATAATAAAGATGCCACCCGAGATCCGCAGGATAATACTTCCTTTCTCTTCGATCGTTATACTTTGTTCAAAGATGCGTTTGTTGACTGGCATGAATACGATCACCCGCAATACGGCAAGATCGAGATCGGTGGTTTCAAGAAAAATTTCGGCAGGGCGCATCCCGGTTTTTTACTGGAAAGTGATGCACACCGCAATATGTCATTTACTATTTATCATTGTTATCATACACCCAAGCTGAGTGTTGACACCCTAATCGAAAAAGACCTGGGTGATGGTTTAAAACAAATAACCGCTGTGATCGCCAACAGCCGCCTGATGCCTACCCATAGCAGCCAGGACCTGAAGTATAAAATTGAACGCCCCGACTATATCACACTCACCGGTGCCAAAGTAGTAGCAGGCATGATCGTTGACAATGCCGACCTTAATATTACCACTGAACAAAAGGCTGACCCCTCCACCATTGCCGTACGCAATATCCCCGGACTGGGAACCATAACGGTAAGATGGATAGTGGAGGGCAGTGGAAAATATACAGTGACGGTGGATAGTAAGAAAGGCGGGACGGTGAGTAAAGTGAGGTAGGTTATTATATAACAAAGTGCTCTCATCCTTTTTTCACTTTTAATAGTCAAATCTATTGGTATCTTTAACTTTATCTCAAAGAACTATTTTTTCTTACTTTGTAAACATAGATACATAGAAATACACACATAGAATTCTATGTGAAACCTATGTGCCTATGGTTCTATGTGTTTCAAAATAAAAATCTTTACCCGCTTTAAAGTATGTGCTTTAGTATCGTTTAAATGTCCAATTAGTATAAATCATAGCCTATTGTTTTAGTTATGAGGAGTTAAAAGCCTACTTAGATTAGCGCTATAAAAATAATATCCCGCCGCTACGGAGGATTATCCAACTTACCTTTCCATCAGATTGCTTCGGCCTGCTTCAACAAATTAATACCATTCAACAGTCAATCAGCAGGTGCTGCAAAGTACTTCATGGTTTATTGATCAGAATTAACCAGCTTTATCTAACCGTTACCTTCGTGTTTGTGTCCTAACGAATTCAGGGCAATTTTAAACAATGATACCATGAAAAAAAACACTTCCGTGCAAACTAAAAAACGCAGCAACAAAAAGAAGACGCTCTTAATGGCAGCCCTTTTGCTGTTGATAACACTAATAGTATCTTATTATCAATTCTTCCATAAGGCAAACCAGGTCAATAGCGGTATTTATAAACTGGAAACAATATTTACCGCCCATACGAATGGTATTTGGGTGGTGCAATTCAGCCCTGATGGCAATTTACTGGCAAGCGGGAGTATTGATAGCACAGTGAAGGTTTGGAAAAAAGATGGCACCATTATTCAAAATCTCAAACATCCTGGAGGTGTCACCAATTTGGAATTCAGCCATGATGGCAATTATATTGTCACGTCAGGCTATGATGGAAAGCCCAGGCTTTGGAAGGTTGCCAATGGTGAATTGGTCAAAGAGTTTGCCGGCCATTCCGGTACAGCGTGGACGGTTACTATAAGCCCCGATGGAAAAACGATCGCCAGTGCAGGTGAAGATAATCTTATAAAACTATGGAATACTGAAAGTGGTGAATTGCGTAATACACTAAAAGGTCATGACCGGAATATCTGGTCAATAAGATTCAGTCCCGATGGCAGCAAAATAGCCAGCGGCAGCTTTGACAAGACGCTAAAGATCTGGAATGTGAATGATGGCAGGTTATTGCATTCAATGGATGATCACTCCGAAGCTGTAGTAGCCGTAGCATTTAGTCCCGACGGACAAATAGTAGCCAGTACCAGTGACGATAAAACAATTAAGTTATGGAATGTGAGCGATGGAAAACTCTTGCGTACATTGAAGGAAGGTGAAGAGCACGTGCAGGCTGTCGCTTTCAGTCCAGATGGTAAAAGGTTGCTGACCGGTGGAAGGGATAAACCTGTTATCGGAGAATTTCTACAGAATTTCTTTGGCGATTCTAAATTCAACAAAGGAGTTTCTATGAGACTCTGGGATTTGGAAAGCGGCAAAGTACTCCAAACTTTTTCTGAACATGCTAATGATGCAAATGATGTAGCCTATAATCCCGATGGCAAATGGATAGCAAGTGCAAGTGAAGATAAAACGGTTCATATCTGGCATTTGTCAAACTAATGGGGAACCGGGATGGGATTGTCTAACTTACTTTTCGCCCATGCGGGTGTTCCAATAAAGAACCACGCCGCGGTTGGTGTTTTTCTTTCACCAACCGCACGAATCACGGAGTCTGATTAATTACTGCATAAAAATCTCTATAGATCGCTGGCCAGTAGAAGAAAACACCGGCCATGGCGTAAAATAAATACCACATTTCATCTGCACGGTTATCAACCCGGGATTAATATAATTTATTAACCAAATAATGACGGTTGGGTCGTTGATGATGATATGGTCGTAGAGACAGGGCATGCCCTGTCTCTACCCCCCGAAAACACAACGACCACCGAGACCTAATAACGGCCGAAAACCAGCGACCGGCGAAACAATCACAACAACCCTCAAAATTAAAAAGACAACGCAAACCGGAACAATCAATAGAAAAATATTTCCACACCGATTCACAATGGCAATCGAATCAACCATGACCATCGGGAAAATGATTTATTTGCAATCTGTACCTTTATCCTCGCCTCAAAATTTATGGCAGACAAATACCAAAATAAATACCGCATTCCATCTGCCCGATTATCTACCTGGGATTATAGCAGCAATGCTGCCTATTTTATTACCCTCTGCACCGCCAAACGACAACATTATTTCGGCAAAATAATAAATGGAGAAATGCAATTATCCAATATCGGGGAAAAGGCGCATGAATGCTGGATGAATATACCCAACCATTTCCAATTTGTTTTATTAGATGCATTTGTTGTAATGCCGAATCATATGCATGGGATCATTATAATTGACAAACCCGTTAATGATGGTGGGGTCGTAGAGACAGGGCATGCCCTGTCTCTACAGGGTGAAACAAAACGACCGGCAGAACAGCAATCACAATCCGATATGCTACAATCTAAACAACCTCATCCACGTTTTCGCAATCAGGGAAAAAATACCATATCGGCAATGGTGGGTTCTTTCAAATCAGCCGTTACCAAATGGTGCAATGAAAATAAACTACCATTCGGCTGGCAATCCCGTTTCCACGATCATATTATTCGTGATAATGATGAATTCCATCGTATCAGAAATTATATTCTGAATAATCCGGCTAACTGGAATAATGATAAATTTTTCTCTCTTCCGTAATAGCAATTACCTACGTTGTTTGCAGTCTTCTGCCTTAACTATACCTCAGCCACTTCAAACCAATAAGAAAAAAACATTTTTATTTTTTTATGTGTAGCATTTATAGAGGAAGGTTTGGTAATAAATGTACTGGCCCCGGCGCGATAACATTCTTTTATATAATCATAAGATGATCTTTCACCCAAAACCACCACAGGAATATGAGCATATGAAGGATTGGCTTTAAGCTGCCGGAGTAGTTGCCCTCTTTCTGTAATAGTTCCCTGGTCATTTAAAAGTATAAGAACCGGCTGCCCCATTTCTGCAATATATTTGTTCATTTCCTCTGTATCCTGCAAATAGATCATCGCAATAGAAGGATTTATTTCGGATAATGCAGATTCCGTAATGTCCTGATCTTCGGGATCAGCCTGTAACATTAATACATAAGAAGCCATACCTGATAATTTTTATTAAATGTACTTTTTTTCCCGAAAACAGGCTGCACAATTCAACAGGTGCATTCACGCCGCGGTTGGTGTTTTTTCTTTCACCAATCGCTCGAATCACGGAGTCTGATTAATTACTGCATAAAAAATTTGGAAAAAACACGTGAGGCTAATTGACTGCGCTTTTACCCGGCAGAAGTACAGGATAATTTTTTACAGTCCCCGTGATTACTTCAGCATTAGCTGCTTTATTCCAGCCATGTTGAATGGCCAGCATCCGGGAACTTCTGGCAGGGTGGGTCTTCGAGATGTTTGTTTTCGCTACATATATCATTACTTCCTGCGCTTGTTCCAGCGAAGAGCCAAGTTTATATAATATAAACCCCGCAAATTCATCTGCTTCCAGTTCCAGCTGCGGTCTGCTGCCTCTCTTCCTGATCGTATGACCATTCAGGTGATGACCCACCTCGTGCGCCAAAAGCGCCATAGCCGCCCATTTATCTTTCGTAACGGCATTGATCCAGGCAATAAATGAAGGGTTGTATAAAATATATCTTCTCCCGTGCGAAATGGAGGCTTCCACGTTAAGAACCTTTGCTTCCTTCAATTCAAACCCGGCCTGCAAACCCGTTACATTCATTATTTCCGACAGCATTTCCCGTGCAACCGGGATCTTCGTCAAAGAAGTATCATGAAAAGAATTTTGTTGGTAATGGTTATTAGTATTTGCCAGTGGTATGCCGGCAAAATGGTGGTGGGCAACAGTAAAATATATTGCAAACAGGATGGCTTGTTTCATTAACAAAAGATATTGGATATCAATGTAAAAATAATCCACTTCTTTTAAAAGAAAATGATAAATAACCTGCATTTTCCAGGAATACATTGACCCCGGTCAACTTTTCTGCCTGTGCCAGAGGCATACTTTCAGCAAAATAGTCAACCCTTAAAAAAGAGTTCATGCCGGGTGCAGTACGTAAAAAGCCTTCCCCTGAGTATGGCGATTATGCCCCGTGAATTGACCAATTTGGGGTGTGCAAAAAAGAACATGATGGTTATACCTGGACTGGCATAGTTGTAGTATGGGTAACGTTGCCGCCATTGTTATTTTTTAATTTAAAATTTGTTGATATGAAATTCAGAACTTTTCTTGCTGCGGCAGCAATAATTATATTCGCCGCCTGCGAAACACCTTACAGGGCAACTGATAATTCTGGTATAGCAGTGCCTGTAGAAATGCAAACAGCTTTTAGTGCACAATATCCTAATGCGGGTAATATCGTTTGGACAAATTATGATCCCGGCGTAGTAGTACTTAATGATTGGGAATTATCAGGATGGGCGCCTGTGGATGCCACTGATTACGTAGTAAGATTTAACATGGACAATGAGGATTACTATGCGTGGTATGACCTTGATGGTACCTGGATAGGCACTGCTTACGTGGTAAAGGACTATACTTTATTACCATCAGCAGTCCAAGCTACCTTAAACAGCCAGTTCCCGGCTTATAGTATTGCCAGTGTCAACAGGGAATTTCAAAAAGACAGGGTGGCTTATGAAATTGTAATTAAAAAGGACGATACCAAAGTAGTTATGCTGGTGGACAATGAAGGAAATATCATTAAGCAAAAAACAAAATCACCTTAATTTAGTAAAGGAAAGCAAAGACGCACTTACTTCATTAACTGATGAAATAGCTGATAAATTTAATGAGGGGCATGCTGTATAAAACAGTATTGCCTCTCATTTCGTAAGAACTAATTATCCTGGGATTCCTATACAAAATAGCCCGTCTTCCTTCGCTCATCCTTCGCTTTTCTTTCGCTTCTTAGCTATCCCTTAGGTATGGATCAGCCATAGCAACCTTAGTGGTAAAGCCAGTTGCCTGTAGTCTTCTCCTTTTCGAATC
>JAATGJ010000011.1 GCA_015654695.1 Chitinophagales bacterium
AATAATCAGCACAAGAGTATTTGACTATCCCAGGGAGTCGGTATTCCATGCCTGGTCAAATCCTGTTTTGTTAGCAAAGTGGTGGGGCCCCAATGGGTTCTCGAATACATTTCATGAATTTGATTTTACATGCGGTGGCAATTGGAAACTCACCATGCATGGACCTGATGGGACTGACTATCCTAATGAAAGCGTTTTTGAAGAGATAATAAAACCGGAGAAGATTGTATTTATACACCTGCGACCCATGCATAAATTCCAGGTAACTGCAACTTTTGAAGATTCAGATGAAAGGACAAAATTATTTTTCAGCATGTTGTTTGATTCCCTTGAGGAATGCGAAAAAGTAAAATCGTATGTCCTGGAGGCAAATGAGCAAAATTTTGATCGTTTGGAAAAAGTTCTTATTGAAAACCCGATCACTAAATAATGTCAAACTATAAACATACTATTATGCCAGGCGCCAAAAAAGATACATCCGACCGGGAACTTATTATTACCAGGCTTCTCAATGCTCCGGTCAGCCTTGTTTGGGAAGTATGGACAAATCCCGAACATATTAAAAACTGGTGGGGGCCAACAGGTTTCACCAATACTATTTCTTTAATGGACGTAAAACCAGGTGGCGAATGGGATCTTGTTATGCATGGGCCGGATGGAACAGATTATAAAAACAAAAGTGTATTCAAAGAAATAGTAAAACCTGAACGGATAGTATATGACCATGTAAGTGCGCCAAAATTTACGGCCACCATCACTTTTGAAGAACAGCAGGGTAAAACATTACTTACCTGGCACATGCTGTTTGAAACCAAAGAACAATTTGAGCAGGTGGTGAAAACATTTAAAGCTGATGAAGGGTTGAAACAAAATATTGTAAAACTGGAAGCATATTTAAAAGCGCAGTTCTCTTTAAGAAATGAACTTAAAACGAATACAATCGCGAGAGTAACAACCTATTTAAATTTCCCGGGCAACACGGAAAAGGCATTTAATTTTTACAAAAAAGTTTTCGGTACTGAATTCAGTGGCAAAGGTATCCAGCGGTTTGGTGATATACCTGCTGAAGCAGGGCATCCTCCTGTTCCGGATAATATAAAAAAGATGGTGTTGCATGTTGAATTGCCCATATTAGGCGGCCATGTGCTGATGGCAACAGACGCTCCAAAAGAAATGGGATTTGAATTAATACAGGGAAACAATATGCATATTTGCCTTGAGCCAGAAACGAGAGAAGAAACAAAAAGGTTATTTGACTCTCTTTCAGAAGGAGGAAACATTACCATGCCACTGGAAGATATGTTCTTTGGGGCATACTTTGGCGAATGCACCGATAAGTTTGGAATCAACTGGATGTTCAATCATATTAATAAGTAAAATCAATACATCATGAGTTCAAAAACTATAAACATTCTCTACTGGGTGTTCACCATTTTGTTTGCAGCGCTAATGATATTTTCTGCTATACCGAATGCAATGGCAAACGGGGATTCTGTAAAAGTCATACATGACATGCTTGGATATCCTGTTTACTTTATTCCCTTTATTGGTGTTGCAAAAATTATTGGTGCCGTTGTTATTTTAATACCGGGATTGAACAAAGTAAAAGAGTGGGCCTATGCCGGCTTGTTCTTTGACCTTGCTGGAGTTGTTTATTCCGGTATAGCAGTTGCAAAGGGTGTTGATCCCCAAATGCTATTCATGCTTATTTGGATCTTACCGGGTATTCTATCATATTATTATTGGAACAGGAAACTGGTTTTAGTAAGTAAGAAGAGAATATAATAGTATAAAATACTACCATGAATATGCAACTTTTTGTTACCGAAAGAATTTACAACGCTACGGTTGATAAAGTCTGGAAAGCCATCACCGACAAGGATCAAATGAAGCAATGGTATTTCGACCTGGCTGAATTCTGGCCCGAAGCAGGTTTTGAGTTTCAGTTTTACGGCCAGGGAAAAGAAGGCGAACAATATCTTCATCTCTGTAAGATTACGGAAGTAATAAAAGAAAAGAAGCTGCAATATAGCTGGCGCTATGATGGCTATGATGGTAATTCTTTTGTAACGTTTGAATTATTTGCTGAAGGCAACGCCACAAGATTAAAACTCACGCATGAAGGAATAGAAACATTTCCTGTTACTGCTAATAATGCTTTTGCAAAAGAAAATTTTGTGGAAGGCTGGAACCATATTATTGGTATCTCGCTCCCGGGATTTGTTGAGGGAAAAGCCAGTTAGACCAGTAGCCCTGTAATGGGGGAGTGCCCGATGTTATCTGCTGATTTCCGCTATGATCATCTTTGTACACTGGCTTTCTCTCTTTGCCGGGTTTACAAATTTTATATCCAGTTTGGTGATCTCGTAATCCAGGGAAGAGAACCTTTCGCCCAACTGGTAACCCGCCTGTTTTATTTCTTCTTCATTTCTTATATCATATAACAGCCAGGTTTTTTTACCAGCCGCCATGACCGAATCATCAAACGTTTTACGAATCGTTGAGCTGTAGAAGTTAAATGAAGAGCTGTAGGTTTCTTTCCAGAAATAAACATTTTCTGCATTTACTTTTCCTTTTGTCATAAAAGCCAGTTCATTGCCCCCCTGGTAAGTTAATAGCTGCGGATAAAAGTTAGTGTTTAAAAGGAAAAAGGCAAATACCATAGTGGCCACAGAAACAGCCACCGATTTTTGCAAACGGCCATACTGCCCGCTTTTGATAAAATAAAATACTACGGCAAGTAATATAACTACACCGGAAATGATCAATATATTTTTTACATGGAAAGCCCAGACGTTAATTACACCCAGCAACAGCAATAATAAAACTGCAACAGATAGTTGAAGGGTGAATAGCCCTTTTACCCATTTTACCTCTACCTGTTTACTAAGAATAAATGAAGCGGTCATTACTGCCGTTGTTGGAAAGACAATATTCAGGTAATGCGGAAGTTTGAAGCCGGAAAAGGAGATGGTAACAAGCATGACCATGAAAACACCGGTGGTCAGCCATTCTTCCTTACGATGTAAAAAAGTTTTTAATCTTGTGAACAAAGCTATATAGGCAATAATACTCCAGGGTGCGAAGGCCCAGAGAAAGGAATGAAGAAAGAAGAACCGGTCATTTTTTGCATCACTGCCCATCCCGCCGCTGAACCGCTCTACACTTTGGTTAAGTAAAATGAATTTCACGCCGTTAATATGGTCTTTATCCCGCACTATTTTTTCCGGGTGCAGGTTGTACTGCAGATAGTAACAATACATTACCGGCGAGATAAACAAGCCAAATAAGAGAAGCAGCAGCAGCCATTTCCAATTATAGAAAAGTCGCCATTCTTTTTTATAAAGAATATAAAACAATATAGCAACAGCCGGGGTGAACACAGCGATATGTCCTTTTGTACAAAATCCCAATGCCAGGCCAAGTGCGGCGCCGGCTACATTCAATAATTCTTTATGATCAACAAATGCTACGAGCTGCCAGGTAGCAAATACAATACTGGCGGTAAGAATAGCATCCATCCTCACATCATTATTGGCAAGCATGCAGGCAAATGAAGAAGCAACAATAAGTGAAGCTAATTTCCCCACTTCATTAGTATAAAGAGCCTTTCCCAGGCGATAAGTGGAATAAGTACCCAGGATGGTAAAAAGAAAGGAGGGGAATTTATAGGCAAAGGTCGTAACACCAAAAATTTTGTAGCTAAATGCTGCCAGCCAGAAATGTAAATGCGGTTTATCAAGATAATCTTTTCCGTAATCTATAAGGTTCACATAATCTCCCGTGAGGTACATGTGTAAAGCAATGTTAGCGTGATGCGCTGAATCATTATCCATCAACGGAACGAAAAGGCCAATGATATATACTAACCCAAGCAGGGCGAAAAGAAATTTGTATAAGCTGTTCGAAAAAAGCGGGGCGTTCAAGAAAATGATTTTGGCAAAGTAAACCTCTTTTTACCTCATAGCGAAGCCAGCAGGTCTTTTACTTTGTCTTTTATAAGATCCCTTACATTTCTGAAATCTTCTTCGTTCATATCTCTCGGGTCGGGAATCTCCCAGTCAATAAATTGTTTTGCGGGCATCCATGGACAGGCATCGCCACAGCCCATTGTGACCACTGCATCAAAGGGGGCATATTCTTTTACTTCATCCAGTGATTTGGAATAATGTGTCGCCAGGTCATAACCCAGCTCTTTCATTGCCGCAATGGCTTTGGGATTTATTTTTCCTGACGGGCGTGAACCAGAGCTATAGGCTTCTACCTTTTCTCCACCGATGATGTTGGCAAAAGCCTGGCTCATCTGGGAGCGGTTACTATTTTCTATACAGACAAAGATTATTTTTTTCTTTGGCATCAGATCAATTTTTATGAATTATTTTATCAGGCAATGAAAAATATTTCTGTTGCTTTAACGCAAAGCGCATCAGAAGAATAAGCACAGGTACTTCGATCAGGGGGCCAATCACGGCGGCAAAAGCAGCCTGCGAGTTTATCCCAAATACAGCAATGGCCACTGCAATACCAAGCTCAAAATTATTGCCTGCTGCTGTAAAAGCGAGTGATGTTGATTTTGCGTAATCAGTTCCGGCTCTTTTGGATAAATAAAAAGCAGAAAAGAACATGATCATAAAATAGATGGTTAGCGGGATGGCGATAAGCAATACATCCATCGGTATCTGAACGATCAGGTTTCCTTTAAGGCTGAACATAACAACGATGGTAAATAATAACGCAATAAGTGTTATTGGGCTAATAGCAGGCAAATAATTTTTGGTAAACCATTCTTCTCCTTTCCATTTTGTCAGAGCATGCCGCGATATCATTCCTGCTAAAAACGGGACGCCGAGATACAGGAAAACACTTTGCGCTACTTCACCAATGGTTATATTGACCTCATATCCTTTCAGACCAATCAATGGCGGAAGTTTAGTAATAAATATCCACGCATATGCGCTGTAAAAAAATACCTGGAAAATACTGTTGAATGCAACAAGCCCGGCGGCGTAGAGCCGGTCGCCATTAGCAAGATCATTCCAAACGATTACCATAGCAATACAGCGGGCAATGCCGATAAGGATAAGACCGGTCATATAGCCAGGCTCATCATGTAAAAAGATAACAGCGAGGATAAACATGAGTATGGGGCCAACGATCCAGTTCTGGATCAGTGACAGCAGCAATATTTTCTTATTGGCAAATACTTTAGGTAATTCTTCATATTTCACTTTGGCTAATGGAGGGTACATCATTAATATAAGACCGATGGCTATGGGAATATTAGTGGTGCCTGACTGAAATGAATTAATGAATGTTTCTGTGCCCGGAAAGAAATACCCCACACCAACACCAATCGCCATAGCGCTGAATATCCACAAGGTCAGATAGCGGTCAAGAAAGGAAAGTTTTTTTTGCATGATTAATGGGTAGGTGAGGAAATGCCGGGGGAATCTGTATGCCATCGCCATAGGCGGATGGCATACAATAGTTGGTTTAGCAACAACTTCAGTCGTTCATGTTGCAGCAACATTCACTTCCTGTTCCGCAGCAAACGCCGGGATCTTTCTGTAATTGATTGTTCTTTTTCAAGGCTTTACTTTTATGATTAGAAAATGAGTGACGAATCAGCAGCAACTGTTTCCGGGCTCACAGCAGTTGCGGGCATCTTTGGCCGGTTTTTCTGCATATATGGTAATACTGGTTATCCGGGTATTGCTTTTTTTGTATTCAACTATCTCCGATTGACTGAAATAGCTTTTTAATATTTCATCGGGAACTGTAATGGTCTTATCTTTTTGAACTGTGATGTTTTTAAAACCGGCTTCTTCAATTATTCCCACGTACTCATTCTTTTGAATGGCGCCGGAAATACAACCCGCATACATTTCTGATACTTCTTTCCATTTTACAGGCAACTCACCCTCTAATACAATATCAGAAATAGAAAAATGTCCGCCGGGTTTCAGTACACGGTTGATCTCGCCGAAGACTTTGTGTTTATTGGGGATGAGATTCAGTACGCAGTTACTGACTATTACATCCGCTTTGTTGGTTGTAACGGGCATATCTTCAATATCACCTTGCCGGAATTCTACATTATTAAACCCGAGCTTGTCTGCATTTTCTCTGGCCTTTGCAATCATGGGTTCGGTAAAATCAATGCCTATGACCCTGCCTTTTTCTCCAACGATTTTCCGGGCGATGAATGCATCATTACCCGCCCCGCTTCCAAGATCAATAACAGTATCGCCTTCTTTGATCTTTGCAAATTCGGTAGGTAACCCGCAACCTAATCCAAGATCGGCGTCAGGGTTGTAACCCTCCAGCATTGAATAATCATCGGCCATAATGTTATATACATCATTGTTACAGGAACCTGTAGCCCCGCAACAGGAAGTAGCGTTTTGTGTTTTAGATTGTGTGGCGATTTCCGCATATTTTTCGCGGACCACATTTTTAAGTTCTGCATTTGTATTCATGGCTATATTTTTAACTTATTAATAGTTAGCAACAGGCTTTTTCTTTTTTGATCTTCAGGTTATTGAATAGCGAACTGAATTCTGTGTTGAATTTTTCGAAAGCTTTCCAGTTAATGCAATAACAACTGCGGGGACCATCAATAGTTCCATCAATCAACCCGGCATTTTTTAATTCTTTCAGGTGCTGGCTCACGGTACTTTGCGCCAGCGGTAATATATCTACGATCTCGCCGCAGATACATTCATTCTTTTTTGCCAGCACATTCAGGATAGCGATACGGGCAGGGTGGCTGATCGCTTTGGCAAAAGCCGCCAGGGACTGCTCCTTTGTACTGAATTCTTCTTTTTTATGAAATGCCATTTTATTAATCTTATATCGCAAATATACGATATAGCTTTTCAGACAGCCAAATATTTAATGAATAAAAGTATGAATGGTCAGGAAGCCGGCGATTTTCGCTTTACCAGTGAGATGATTACGCCGGATAAAATAATGCAGAGGATACCGGTCAGCGACATCCAGTCCGGGAAGGCATCACCTAATGTCATACCGATAAAAACAGAGAACACGATGTTGGCATAGCCGATTGACGAAACAATACCGGCTTTATCAGCGCCATAGGCTTTGGTAACAAAGTATTGGCCGAACAAGGCAGCAAGACCCAGTGATGAAACATAGAACCATTCTATTCCATGAGGCAAGCGCCATGCAATGAAGAATACATCATCCGGGGCGATGTGTGCAAAATAGCGGGTCAGCATAAGGATCAAAGGGACTAAAAAACCTGTAAGAACAAAAGAGAGAACGATGATCCTTGTGTCATAATATTTATTTAGTTTTCCCACGGTAATATAGGCAATAGCAGATGTAACACCTGACAACAAACCGGCCGCATGGTAATACCAGGGAAAGTGAATAGCAGGTTTATAAACAAGCAACATGCCGGTAAAACCAAGAAGTACGGCCATCAGGACAACATGGCCATTATACTCACGAAATAATATGAACGAGAAGAGAGCAATAAATATAGCTGAAGTAAGATTATAGGTCATGGCAGTGCCGAGTGGCAGATGAAGAATACAATACAATAAAGTATATAAAGCCACAGTTCCCATCATACCACGAAAAATAAGTAAATGAAATTTTGCACCTTTATTGACGGGAGGTTTTATCAAAAAACCGATGATCAGTACTACTAAGCCAACAGCATTGCGATAAAATACCAACTGTCCTGCATTCATACTTCCTTTGAGTAGTTTGGCAAACCCGCCCATAGTAGCAAAACCAAGTGCCGCGAGCAACATGAAGAAAATTCCTTTATAGCGCTTGTCTATCCGCATAACAATAAAGGTAAATGTTTAAATTACAGAAGTTATGGCAACGATTTATATTATTGCGGGACCCAATGGTGCGGGGAAGACGACTGCATCGTAAACACTTCTTCCTGAGTTTTTTGGTGTATATCAATTCGTGAATGCGGATGAGATTGCAAAAGGGTTATCTCCTTTTGCGCCGGAATCAGTAGCTATTGAATCAGGACGAATTATGTTATCCAGGATTAAAATGCTTATTAAAAACAATGAAAGCTTCGGGTTTGAAACCACGCTTACAACTTTAGCATATAGAAATTATATCAATGATGCAAAACAAGCGGGGTATGCCACGAAAATTATTTTTTTATGGTTGAATAGCCCTGAGGTGGCCAAAGAAAGGGTAAAGAAAAGAGTTTCCGAAGGCGGGCATAATGTCCCGGCAGACGTGATTGAACGCAGATACTTTAGAGGTATAAAGAATCTTCCCTTGTTTCTTGAACTGGCAGACGAATGGCTTATTTACGACAACTCAGCGGGGAATTATGAATTGATTGGAAAAAGAGAGAATAATCAGCAGGAAATTTCTAATTTAGATGTATGGAAAAAAATACAGCTATAAAGAAGACTTTTTCAGAGCTGGTCAGAGAGGGGTTATCCGTTGTCAAAAAAAGACTTGTTGAGAAGGAAAACAAAAATAACGGCTATCTTGTCATCTCCGGCAAAGATGGTAAAGTAAAGAAAGTTCCGGCCAGCGAACTTTAGCCTCTATATTTTCATTAATCGTTCAACAGCCATCTCCAGCGTTTCTTTTTTCTTGGAAAAACAAAAGCGCAATACTTTATCATCTTTTCCATTGTGATAAAAGGCCGAAACAGGTATTGTTGCTACACCAGCTTCTTTAGTAATGCGGATGGCGAGCTCTTTATCACTTTCATCACTGATACGCTCATAAGAACCGCAGATAAAATAGCTTCCATAAGATTCATGCATCGAAAATCTTGTCTGCAGCATCAGTTGTTTAAAGTAATCTTTCTTTTCCTGCATAAAGGATGAAAGACCGAGATAAGCTTCTTTATTTTTAAGAAATGTAGTTAACGCCACCTGCGTCGGTGTAAAACAGGAGAAGGCGTTGAACTGGTGAACCTTTCGGAATTCTTTTGTCAATTCCGCAGGTGCTACGCAATAGCCCAGTTTCCAGCCCGTACAGTTATATACTTTGCCGAAAGAGAAACAAACAAAACTCCTTTCCAGCAGATCCGGGTAGCGGAGAATGGACTGATGCGGCAGGTTATTAAAGATCAGGTGTTCATACACTTCATCGCTGATGATAAAGATGTTTGTGTCTTTAACGATGGAACGAAGTTGTTCAATGTCCTTTGCACTAATTACCGAGCCGGTAGGATTGTGCGGCGAGTTGATCAGTATAGCTTTTGTTTTTGATGTAACAGCCCTCCTGACAGCATCCCAGTCAATTTTATAATCAGGAAAAACAAGATTGATCTTAACAGCGGTAGCTCCGTTGATCTCAACGTTCGGAATATAACTATCGTAAGCCGGTTCAAAAACAATCACTTCATCACCGGGATTAAGAATGGCGGTTAAGGAAGAATAGATGGCATAAGTGCCGCCGGGAGTAATAGTGATCTCTGTATCGGGGTTAACCTTTGCCTGGTAGAGAAATTCAATTTTTTCTGCAATGGCTTCCCGCAGCGGCAACCAACCCGGCATGGGCGGGTATTGGTTGTAATTATCTTTCATGGCTTCATTTACCAATGCCACCAGTTCTTCACTCATCGGGAAATCAGGAAAACCCTGCCCGAGGTTAATGGCTTTGTGTTCCGTGGCCAGCCGGCTCATGACGGTGAAGATGGTGGTGCCTACAGAGGGAAGTTTGGAATTTATATTCAAGTATAATTATTTAAACAAAAGGTAAAATGTAAAAATAGCCCATAAACATAATACGAACAGGCTTTGAAGTACAGCAAAGAAGCAATAATTTTATTATTCCTTATCGCCTTAAACATGAAAAAAGTTTTTTTCTTTCTCTTCATAGTATTTCTCGCCGCCTGTAACAAGAATAAAGAATATTGCTGGCAGGTTTATGATGCTCTTGGAAATGAAATGGGAATTGTTTGTGATAAAACAGAACCGGAGATACAGGCTGCTTATGGCCCTTTTTATGACAGGGCTAATGCACCTAAATTTTGCTGGAAAGTTTCTTATAATAATGGAACGACAGGATACCCGGAAAACGTAACGGAAAAAATGGCCGCTTATTGGTTTGGCAACAATTCTGCCGGCATGGAAAAAGTCCAGTGCGGCTATTGCCAGCAATGGCTGACAAGACAAAAAGGAGTATTAAAATCAACCGGGCAGTTTGCTTATGACCCCATTAAGGTAATACAATATTGCGGCGACACCTGTTCCACTATTTTTCCGGGAAGAATAATTTTATTAAGGGAGACACCGGACTCTCTCATATATCATGAGTTCATGCAACGACAATAGAAGTTTTATTTACGGGTTTTTGGCTTTACCAACTCATACGACGCATCAATCCACTCTTTCAATTGTTTTGATTAAATTTGACTCATGGAACTCAGCCTCAAAGAAATACAGGTAATCAAAGAGTATTTCAGCAACCAACCAGTACTGAAAGCTTTTCTTTTTGGGTCATACGGTCGCAAGAGTGCTGACAACAACAGCGATGTAGACATCCTGGTGGAGCTGGATTATTCACAGCATATAGGGTTCGGGTTTGTAAGCATTAAAGACGGCCTTGAAAAAAAACTGCATCGAAAAGTGGATCTTGTTTCGTCCAATGCGGTTTCCAAATACATTCTCCCGTTCATTAATAAAGACAAACAGCTTATTTATGAAAGAGGCAATGGGTGACAGGTAACGGCTCCTTCATATTTTAGAAGCTATTAAAGAAATTGAGAGCTATACAAATGCAGCCGGACTTCCCGAATTCCTGGCTAACTCCATGATGCGGTTTGCTTCTGTAAAACAAATAGAAATTATTGGTGAGGCAGCAAATTATATTTCATCAGCCACAAAAGATAAGTTTTCAGATATTGAATGGAGTCAGATCACCGGCATGAGGCATATACTGGTTCATGAATATTTTGGAATAGACGCTAACCTTGTTTGGCAAGTAATTATTAAAGACCTTCCAAAGTTGAAGGAGAAAGTTAATCTTATCCTTTTAGAGGTTTAGCTGAGCCACTACTTTTCTTAGGCAAACTTCCTTTCACCAACTCATACGACGCATCAATCCACTCTTTCAATTGCTTTGAAGAAACAGAACCATCCACCACAATAGTATTCCAGTGTTTTTTATTCATGTGGTAGCCCGGCAGTACGCAGGAATATGCTTCCCGCAACTCAATTGCTTTATCAGGATCGCATTTTACATTGAATTGTAACGGTTGGCTATCGAGGCCGGTAAGCAGAAATATTTTACCACTTACTTTAAAAACAAGGGTATCCGGTCCAAAGGGAAGTGTTTCTTCCGTGCCGGGTTTGCTTAAACAATATTCTCTTAGCGTTTCAATATTCATATATCTTAGCTTTTATGGGCGTTTTACGATTATGTAATAATGGCTGTAGCCTCTATTTCTATCAAATATTCAGGAGCGATCACCCCTTTTACTTCTATCATACTGGTGCATGGTTTGATATCAGCGAAGAACTCGCCATGTGCTTTTCCATATTCTTCCCACCGGGAAATATCCGTGACAAACATTCTTGTTCTCACTACATCTTCCAGCGTAGCACCGGCCTTCTTTAATATTTTTTCAATTTTTTGAATAATGAAACGGGTCTGTTCATAAGCACTGTCACCGCCAACAAGCATGGTGTTATCATCTGCGGCCACCGTTCCGGTTACTTCAATCGTGTTGCCAACTTTCACGGCACGGCTGTAGCCAACAATATCTTCCCATTTTACACCGGAGGAATAATTTGTTCTTTTCATTGCTAAGAGATTGAAAGAGAAAAAGAGTAAGACTGTTATTGTTTTACAGGTAGCTAAGGTAACTAACGGAAAAGAAAAGCCCGGGCAACTCTTTATCTCTTTTTTCTCCTTGAACTGTTAGCTTTTGATCTCAATATTTTCTTCTTTTATCAACGGTTCACCCTGCATTCTTAAAAAAACCTGCGCTACTGTGATCACATCTTTCTGGCAGTAGGAAATAATGCGCTGAAGATTTTTTTCCTTCCAATATACTTCCCATACTTTGCTGCCGTCAATATCATCTTTGGGTGTGGGTATGCCAAGCGTATGTGCCAACAGGTTAAGTGATGTATAGCTTTTAAAATCACCAAATTTCCAGAGTTCCAATGTATCCAGGTGGCTTACTTCCCAGGGTTTTTTACCGGCGCTATTAAGGATAACGGGTATGGGGAGCTGGTTTATGATCAAACGCCTGCAGAGGTAAGGAAAATCAAATTCTTTTCCATTATGGGCGCAGAGAAATTTTGGTTCCCCGGTGGTCCATTTATTTATCATGGCGGAAAACTCATGCAACAACAGCTTTTCATTATCGCCTGCAAATGATTTAAGAAGGATCTTTTTTTGTTCACCGCTACCCTGCATGACGCCACAACTGATACAAATGATCTTACCAAATTCCGCATAGATGCCTGCCCGCGGATAAAGCGATTCTTTTGTTTCTTCTTCGTGGTATTTTAAAAGTGAGGCTGATTTGATATTCCACAATTCTTTCCAGTCATCCGGCAGTGAGTTATAATCCGGTTGTTGCGGAACAGTTTCAATGTCTAAAAAAAGAATATTGGCCAACGGAAATGAAGAAGCCATAGTTAAGGTTTATTATTAAAGGTAATTATATTTTATGCTCCTTCAATAAGACCAATATGATTACCAAAAGGACCAGTAACAATGGCAACATGAATTTCTCCACCCACATTTGTTCCGGGCTGGATCAATATTCCACCGATACTAACCAATTTGTTTAAAGCCGCATCTGTATCGTCAACCACCCGGTAAAAAACGGTTTGATTACCCGGACCCGAAGATGCATGGGGTCAGGACCTAATTCAAATCCGTTGATATCAAATCCCGCATAAAAAGGTTGATCAAAATATGGCTGCTGCCCGGTTGCTTTTATATACCATTCCCTGGTAGCAGGCAGATCCTTCGTAGTATAGATGACTGTGCGCAGTTTTTTAAACATGAGCTACAGATACTTATCCCCCTTGTTTCTTTTTATTTCCGCCACGTATTCTTTTATCTCCTGTTCTTTTTCTTTTTTACAGATCATCAGCACATCTTTGGTGTCCACCACAATATAATTATCAAGACCCTGCAGTAAAACCAATTTGTTTTCCGGAACATGAACGACACAATTTTTGGCGTCCACTATCATTACCTGGTTGCCGGCAACAGCGTTGTTGAAATAATCCTTATTCATATTTTCCCAGGCACTGTTCCAGGTACCGAGATCACTCCAGGAGAATGATGCGGGGATGACATATACATTATCGGCTTTTTCCATAATGCCAAAGTCAATGGATATGCTGGTGCATTGCGGATAGATCTGTTCAATAGCTGCCGCTTCATCGGGAGTGTTTAATTTATCTTTTTCCGCAGCAAAGATCTCGTACATTTCCGGTAAGTATTTTTCAAAAGCGACTAACAGGTTTTTTACTTTCCAGGTAAAGATGCCGGCATTCCACAGGAAGTCACCGCTGGCTACAAACGTTTTCGCCATTTCTATATTTGGCTTCTCGGTAAATGTTTTTACTTTATAAGTATTGTCTGACACCGTA
>JAATGJ010000144.1 GCA_015654695.1 Chitinophagales bacterium
ACTCATAACTCATAACTCAAATCTCAAAACTCATAACTCAAAACTCATAACTCAAAACTCATAACTCAAAACTCATAACTCATAACTCATAACTCATAACTGCTTACAAATCTTTCACCGCCTGCTTAAACTGCTTACCCCTGTCTTCATAATTTTTAAACAGATCAAAACTGGCACAGGCCGGGCTTAACAATACCACATCTCCTTTTGATGAAAAATGAAAGGCAGCGTGTACGGCTTCTAAGGCGCTGCCTGTATTTACAATAGGGCTAATCATATTTCCAAAGGCCTCATGAATTTTCCGGTTATCCGTTCCCAGGCAAATGATTGCTTTTACTTTTTCTTTTACCAGGTCGCTGATCAATGAATAGTCATTTCCTTTATCCACGCCGCCAAGAATTAAAATTGTTGGCTTTGTCATGGTCTCCAGCGCATACCAGGTGGAGTTTACATTGGTAGCCTTGCTGTCATTGATAAATTCCACTCCCCTGATGGTTGCAACAGGTTCCATCCGGTGTTCAAGACTTTGAAAATGCCGCACCGCTTCCCTTATATTGACCTTACTTATATCCATAAGGGTAGCGGCTACACAAGCTGCCATAGTATTGTACTGGTTATGCTTCCCTTTCAAAGCAAAATCAAATACACTCATGGATACAAAGTCCTGTCCTGTTCTGATGTACATGTCTCCGTCTTTAATAAACGCTCCATTGGGTAGTTCTCTTTTCATACTGATCGGCAGTTGTTTTGATCGGATATTGAATTGGGTTAAATATTTCATGGTTACTTCGTCATCCATACAGTAAATGAAATGATCACTTTCCTGCTGGTTCTCCGCAACCCGGAATTTGCTGCGGATGTAATTCTCAAAATTGTAATCGTACCTGTCAAGGTGATCTTCAGTAATATTGGTCAGTATGGCGATATCCGGCCTGAATGCTTTGATATCATCCAACTGGAAACTGCTGATCTCGGCTACGTATAATGCTTTCGGATCTTCTGCCACCTGCCGCGCAAATGAATAACCAATGTTTCCTACCAATGCTGCGTCCCATCCTGCTTCTTTGCAGATGTGAAAGGTCAGCGCTGTGGTAGTGGTTTTCCCGTTACTGCCGGTGATGGCAATGATCTTACTGTTTCCCCTGAAGCGATAAGCCAGCTCTATCTCGCTGATGATACTGATTCCTTTCGCCCTGATCTTCTTCACCATTTCATTTTTCTCCGGGATACCCGGGCTTTTCATTACTTCATCAGCGCTGAGAATTTTGTCTTCATCCAACTTACCTTCTTCAAATGCAATTCCTGCATTGCGTAACTCGATACGATAATTTTCTTTCAAAGAACTTTCATCCGAAACAAATACGTCATATCCTTTTTGCTTCGCGAGGATGGCGGCGCCAACACCGCTTTCCCCTCCACCCAGTATGACAAACCGCTTGTCCATTTTTCACGCCGCTCTTTTTTTGTCAGCCCGTGCGGCACCAGGCTTAGTGTACGGAGTTTGGTTTTTCAAAAGCATTGGTTTTTTCAATTGCACCACAATTCTTTAAAAATTGGTTCTTTAGTTTCCATCGGGCTTAGAGAATGGTGGTTTTTCAAAAAAGACTTCCCACAGCATTATCTCAGTTTCAACGTTGCTATACTTAATAAAACACACAACACAGTTACTATCCAGAACCTTGTAACGATCTTCGCTTCATGATATCCTTTCTTCTGGTAATGATGATGCAAAGGGCTCATTAAAAAGATCCTTCTGCCAACCCCGTATTTCTTCTTCGTGTATTTGAAATAGCTCACCTGCATGATCACACTTACATTCTCTACCAAAAACACCCCGCAGAAAATAGGTATCAGTAACTCTTTATGAACTATAATAGCTAATGCCGCAATGATCCCTCCCAGTGTTAAGCTCCCGGTGTCGCCCATAAAAACCTGTGCGGGATATGAGTTGAACCAAAGGAACCCGATACATGCCCCGATCATCGCCGCAATAAAAATGGACAGCTCACCAAGGTTGGGTATATACATGATGTTCAGGTAGTCGGCAAAAACCAGGCTGCCGCTTGCATAGGCAAAAATCCCAAGCAACACGCCGATCAATGCCGAGGTTCCCGTCGCCAAACCATCAAGGCCGTCCGTAATATTTGATCCATTTGAAACAGCGGTAATGATAAATATTACGATCAGTATATAAAGAACCCATGTATAATCTCTCCAGCTTGCCGGCAATAATTTTGAATAATTGAATTCATGATTTTTTACAAAAGGGATAGTGGTGATGGGCACTTTGGTCACCGTAAAATATTTTGTCCTTCCATTTATTTCCTTGGCAAAAACTGTTGTGTCAGCCGGAGTCGGTGTTCCGATAAACTCTCTCCATATCTTTACATTACTGTTGAAATAGAGCGTAGCGCCAACAATAATTCCTAATCCTACCTGCCCTAATATTTTAAACCATCCGGCCAACCCATCCTTATCAGTTTTTTTATATGCGCCTCCTGCCTGCTGGGCCAGTCTTTTTGCACGCAGCTTTAAATAATCATCTACAAAACCAATTATTCCCAGCCACACTGTACTGATCAGCATCAGCCGGATATACACTTTATTCAGGTTCGCTAATAGTAAAGTAGGTATCAGTATCGCCAGGATGATAATAATACCCCCCATCGTGGGTGTTCCCTTCTTGCTTTGCTAACCCGCTAATCCAAGATCACGTACACCTTCACCCACCTGTTTCTTTCTTAAAAACCATATTATCCTCCGGCCATACAGCATGGAGATCACCAGCGCCAGCAACATAGCCAGCAGCACACGGAAAGTGATGAATTCGAACAATGCACTTCCCGGAAACTTTATTTCCTGTTCTCTAAACCATTCAAATAAGTGATACAACATTGTTGGTTACTGGTTACCGGTTGCTGGTTCCTGGTTTCCCATTTTCCAGCATCCATTTTCAACTTCGACTTTCTTTTTTCTCTTTTAACTCTTAGCTCTATCTCTCTAACATATTAAATACTTCTCTCACTACTTTCTTATCATCAAAATCATATTTTACCCCTTTTATCTCCTGGTACTTCTCATGTCCTTTGCCTGCTATCAGCACTATATCTTCAGGCTTCGCTAAACTTATCGCTGTCTTTATCGCTTCCTTTCTGTCCGCTATGGAGATATATTTTCTTCTCGCTGCTACAGGCAATCCTTCTTCCATATCTTTTATGATCTGCAAAGGGTCTTCACTTCTTGGATTATCACTCGTAAATATCACTTTATCGCTATGCTCGCAGGCTGCTTCCGCCATCACCGGTCTTTTCGTTTTGTCCCTGTCTCCACCACATCCTACTACTGTTATCACCTTTTCAAATCCTTTCTTCAGTTTTTTGATCGTTGCCAGCACATTCAGCAAAGCATCCGGTGTATGTGCATAATCTACGATCGCGATCACTTTATCTTTTTTTGATACCATATAGTCAAACCTTCCTTCCGCCCCGGTCAGCACACTCAGGTTTCGCAATACTTCGTGTTTGTCTTCGCCCATACAAGCCGCCGCTCCATATACCGCCAGCAGGTTGTATGCATTGAACTCACCGATCAACCTGAAATGGACTTCGACCGTATTGATATCCATCACCAATCCCGACAAACTGTTTTCAATGATCTTTCCTTTAAAATCCGCCAGTGTCTTCAAACTGTAGAAATACTTTTTCGCATTTGTATTCTGCAGCATCACCGCTCCCCTTTTATCATCGGCATTGCTAATTGCAAATGCTGATGAGGATAACGAATCAAAAAAAGCTTTCTTCACCCGGATATACTCATCAAAAGTTTTATGATAATCCAGGTGATCATGCGTGATGTTGCTAAACAAGCCTCCCGCAAACTGCAACCCGGTGATACGATGTTGTTGTACCGCATGTGAACTTGATTCCATAAACACATGTGTGCACCCCGCATCCGCCATTTGCTTCAATAATGCATTCAAACTAACGGCATCCGGTGTAGTATGCGTAGCAGGCACCACTTTATCACCAATATGATTTTCTACCGTGCTTAACAATCCGCATGTATATCCCAGCGATGTAAAGAGCTTATATAATAATGTTACGATTGTCGTTTTCCCATTGGTTCCTGTTACCCCTATGACTTTCATTTTCTCTGACGGCTGGCCATAAAAGTTATGCGCCATATAACCCGCAGCCGCAGCGCTGTTTTCCACCTGCACATATACCACTCCTTCTTTAGTTGCTGAAGGCATTACTTCGCACACCACAGCGATAGCGCCTGAGCCTGTTGCTTTATCAATGAACTGATGACCATCCGCCGCTGCTCCTTTCACCGCCACAAACACGGAACCCGCTTTCACTTTCCTCGAATCAATCTGTATATCCCCTATCTCAACATCAGTGCTTCCATTCACGGACCTGAGATTCACTTTATATAGTACATCACTCAATAGCACGGTCAATCATTAAACTTTTAAACTTCTTAAACTCTGCTTAACTCCAGCATGACAGTTATTCCTTTTGCAAGACTTGTTCCCGGCACTACTGACTGTGTTACAATTTTCCCCCTTCCCTTTACTGTTACTTTCAATCCCATATTCTCCAGTAAGTACAAAGCATCTTTCAATCCCATACCCTTTACATTCGGCATTACCTGTTGTCTCACTGAATTCATCCGCATGACCGGATGGTAATTACTTGCATATACATTACTCCATTCATTTTGCTGCACAGAATCTGAATACGAAACATCCAGGGTTTTATATACGTTCTTAATATCGTTTGTATTACCCGCATAGAAATAAGCAGAGCTATCGGTCTTTATCGCATACATGCCCGGATCTTTCTTTTGTACATACATCGCATATATTTTTGTGGCTACTTCCCTGAATACCGGTCCCGCCAGCGTACCACCATAGTGAACAGCCGCATGAGGTTTTGATCTTATTACCACGATGCAGGAGTATTGCGGATCGTTTGCCGGAAAGTATCCAACGAATGATGCCTGGTACACCCCGTCATAGTATTTAATATTTCCATCCGCCACGTGGGCCGTTCCTGTTTTTCCGGCTATCGCAAATGGCATGTCTTTGAATGCAAGTTTACCGGTACCCTCAGTGATCACAGCTTCCATACTTTGTTTCGCCTCGTCTATAATGGAAGATTTACAAATATTGTCATCTAATATAGTGGGTAAAAATTGCTTTAGCATGATCCCATTGTTCTGAATACTGTTCACGAGATAAGGTTTCATCATCTTACCATTATTAGCGATAGCATTATATAATGTAAGCGTATGTAAGGGGCTCACCTGGATCGCATATCCAAAACTCATCGTGATCATATTCATTAAACCACCACTCTTCTTTTCCAATGGCGCCATTTGTGGCGACGGAATATTGGAAAGATCAATGGGTGAGCGGGTATCCATGTGAAACCGGTGCAGGTATTTTTTAAAAGCAGCGGGATCATCTCCAAATGCCTTATACGCCAGCTTGCTCATGCCTACATTAGAGCTGTGTGCGAAACATTCTTTCACGGTCATTACAGATTTCGGTGCCCGTTCAGCATCATTTACGTTTCTTGGGCCAACTACCATCTGGCCTGCACTGCCCACTTCCACCAGGTCATCCAGTTTAGATGTTCCTTTATCCAGTATTGATAAAAGTGTAACCAGCTTAATAGTAGAACCGGGCTCCGTAACACGCAACGCATAATTATCATCTTCCCAGTAGCTGCCATCCGGTCTGCGACCAAGATTTGCCATCGCTTTTATCTTGCCGGTTTTTGTTTCCATTACAATACAGGTTCCATAAAGCGATTCACTTTTCACCATCATCTTCAGCAAAGCATTTTCGGCAATGTCCTGCATGTTTACATCCAGCGTAGTAAAAACATCTTTACCATTTTCCGGTTCTACCTGGAAACCTTCCACCGGAACTGCACCACCAGCAATGAACCGCACAAGGCGTTGACCTTTCTGACCACTGAGCAAACTGTCATAACTTTTTTCCAACCCAACATTTTGCTTCTTCAGTTTTCCATTGCTGGCGATGTGTTCCCTCGATAGACCGATCGTCCTGTTAGCAAGCAATCCGAATGGAGATAATCTTTTACTGTTCACTTCCACTATCACACCGCTTTTGTTCTTTCCAAGTTTTACAAGCGGGAATGACCTGAACGTTTTATACTCATCAAATGATAATTTCTTCTTTAATGAATAATAACGGTTCCTGCTTTTATACGCCAGTTGCAGTTCCTTCTTATACTGTGCAGGACTCTTATCTTCAAAATAATCAGCCATCGCGATAGCAAAAGAATCTACATTGGCTTTAAATATCTTTCCCTCTTTAAGCCGTAAACCTTCTGCCAGGAAATCAATGTATATATCAAATTGAGGGAGTGAAGTGCTCAGCATCTGGCCGTCTTCACTATATATGGTACCACGGTCAGCATCCAGTTCTACGATCCGCTGGTGCATACTGTCGCTCATGCTGCGCCAGTAATTGCCCTGGAAACGTTGTATATAAAAGGCCTTACCAAGTATCAGCAGGCTAAGTGCTGCTATACCGATAAAACTGAGATATACTCTCCATAATATGTCACGCCTGATTTCCAATGCCTGCTTGTAGTTGGTTATATTTAATTGCCGTCGTTCTTTTTTTGGTCATCTGGCCTCATCCCTGGTAAGCCTCCTCCCCCGGAGCAGATTTCATTCACTACTCACCATTCACTATTCTCCTCCACCATTTTCATTCACCACTGTATCTCTTAATACTATCGGCGATGCGGTCAGTTCTTTTAGTCCCAGTGGTTCTACTGCTTTAGCCAGTTCGCTTTGTTTACTGCGAAACATCACTTCACTTTTCACCATTTTATATTCGTATTGTAATTCTTTTACTTCCCTGGCCGTGCGGTTGATACTGCGGATCGTTTTATCAGCATAATGGCCATTGTATATATATATTACCGCCAGTAATGCCAGGAACAGGAAGAAGGGTAGCTGTTTTACGAGGGATTGATAATTCAACCAGCGTTTCCAATCTGAACGGGGTTCTTTTTCTTTTACCAATTGATCTTCCATAAAAAATGAGTGTGGATTTTGTTTAAATATTCTTAGGGTCCTTATTGTATGCTAAACAAATAATGATAGCTAACGGGATGCAACAGTTCATACCATCATTACTTTCTCCGCTATTCTCAACTTTGCACTTCTTGCTCTTGGGTTTTCTTTCATTTCTTTCTCTGTGGGCAACAGCGGCTTTTTCGTAATCACGTTTAATTCACTTACCTGTCCATCATTGATAAAAGGATTTGTTTCCGGCTCATCAAATGTGCCCCGACGGAAAAAGTTCTTTACCAACCTGTCTTCAAGAGAATGGAACGTAATAATGATCACCCGGCCTCCGGGACTGAGCAGCTTTGGTGTCTGCTCCAGCATTTCTTTCAATGCACCCAATTCATCATTCACTTCAATGCGCAACGCCTGGAAAACCTGGGCAAAGTACTTGTTGGGATTTCCTTTCACAATTTCACGGAGAGCATTTTTAAAACCATCAATCGTCTTTAGCGATGCGCTACTGCGAACCTGCACGATCGTTTTGGCCAGCGTTTTAGAATTCGTCACTTCGCCATACTGCTCAAACAGTTTATGCAATTGCTGTTCACTATACGTATTCACTACATCAAAGGCCGTCAGTGTTTGACGCTGGTCCATTCGCATATCCATATTGGCATTGAAGCGGGTAGAGAATCCTCTACCTGCTTCATCAAACTGGTGGCTGCTCACCCCCAGATCTGCCAGGATACCGTCCACAGTATTTATTTTATGCAACCGCAAAAATCTTTGAAGGTGCCGGAAATTATGCGGGACAAAAATTATACGTTCATCATCCGGCAGGTTATTTTTGGCATCCTCATCCTGGTCAAACACTATCATTCTCCCCTTTGCGCCTAGTTTTTCAAGAATCGCTCTTGAATGTCCACCACCGCCAAATGTACAGTCCACATATATGCCATCCATTTTGATCTGCAGGCCGTCAATGACTTCGTTAAGCAGAACCGGTACATGGTATTCAGAAGTTGATTTGGTGGCTGGTTGGCTGGTTAACTGATTATCCGGCTGTATCGTCTTCTTCTTTTTCATACTTGTCAGCCTGTCAACTTTTCAACCTGTCAGCATTTTTCACCATCACTTCATCCGCCAGGTAGCTGTATCTCTCCTGTGAAAATGATTCAAAGAGCTCTTGTTTGTACTTATTACTATCCCAGATTTCTATCTTCTTAATTTTCGCGACCAGGACAATATCTTTTCCCAGTCCCGTTTGTTCTTTAAGGTTTGGAGGTATCAGCAACCTGCCCGCAGTATCCGGCTCCACGAATGTGGCGCCGTTCAAAAAGTAGTTAAGAAACTCTCTCACTTTCGGGTCAAAATCATTCAGCTTGCTGATATCCTCAAAAAGAATATCCCAGTTCTGAATAGGGTACAGATTCAAACATTTTTCAACCCCCCTGTTGATAACAAAGCGCAGGTTTTCTGCTTCCGGGAGCTGCTTTTTGAAGCCCGCCGGCAGAAGGAAACGACCCTTTGTGTCCAAAGTAGCCTCGTATTCGCCGAGAAACCTTATCATTATCAGGTAATTGAATCAATTTTCCATTAATTGCCACAAAATAACACATTTCTCCATTCACAAGACAGTTTTCTTGGTTTTTCTTTTATCCACACTTATTTTTTGGCTGTATCCCTTAACAGGAAAGGGTTTCATTGGTTGGAGTGAATTGAAGACAAAATTTAGAGTTAATTGGCTGTGAATTACGGTGGATAATATGTTAATAAGGCAATTTTTGAGCAAAATGGCGGCTCTGATTTCAGGTTTACAGTTCGTACTTTGTATGATGGCAATAGCAGGATATTCAGGAACGCCCCTTATTAAAAAACTTGGTATCACGCAAGATTCAATTGTTTTATTAATAAACCCGCCCGATAATTACTTCGATCTGTTAGAAAAAGATATCAGCGGTCAGCTTTGTAAGAAGAAGGATACACCCGGCCTCATTCATTTGTTTGTCAAAAACACCCGGGAATTTGAAACTGAAATGCAAAAGCTAAAATCATATTGCAAAAAGAATCCGACTATTTCGATTTGGGTTTCCTGGTATAAGAAAACAGCAAAGATCCCAACAGACATTACTGAAGATGTAATAAGAAACTATGCGCTGAAAAATGACCTGGTTGATGTGAAGGTGTGTGCGGTGAGTGATATATGGAGTGGGTTAAAGTTGGTTGTTCCTGTAGCAAAACGGTAGTACTTTCGCTCTTCATCAAATGCGACAGTTGGTCGCAGCAGCATGCATCCAAAAAATATTTCCATCCGGGATTATACGTATGATCTTCCTGAAGAAAAGATTGCACGCTACCCGTTAACAGAAAGAGATGCTTCCCAACTTCTTGTTTATAAGGAAGGTAAAATAACAACCGGTATTTACCGGAACATTGATTCTTTTCTTCCTGGAAACAGCTTACTCATTTTCAATAATACCAAAGTAGTAGAAGCAAGATTATTATTTCAAAAAGCCACGGGGGGCGTTATTGAAATATTCTGCCTGGAACCACATGAACAATATGCGGACATTACTTCCGCCATGCTCCAGCAGGAAAAAGTTTTATGGAAATGCCTGGTAGGCGGCGCTTTCAAATGGAAGCGCGGACAGGTATTGGAGAAAAAAATCACAGCGAATAAAAAAGAAATCCTGCTTCATGCTTCTTATATAGAAAAAAGAACGGATCATTTTATTATTGAACTATCATGGTCACCGGTTACTATAAGCTTTGCGGAATTGTTACATCTTGCCGGAGCCATTCCACTTCCTCCCTATATAAAACGAGAAGCAGAACACTCAGATGCAGAACGCTACCAAACGATTTACGCACAACATGACGGATCAGTAGCGGCACCTACGGCAGGGCTGCATTTTACGGATACAGTTTTTGAAAAATTAAAAAAGAAAAATATTCAAACTGATTTTGTGACACTCCATGTTGGCGCCGGGACATTTAAACCAGTGAAAAGCGGCATCATGGAAGAGCATGAAATGCACGCTGAGTTCATTGATGTTCCTGTGACTACCATTGAAAACATTCTCAGCCATCTTGATAATAATATCATTGCAGTGGGTACAACTTCATTGCGAACTATTGAAAGTTTGTATTGGCTGGGAGTAAAGGCCCGGAAGCCGGAGCAGAGTTCCGGCGCATCTATACCGGAACAGGCTTCCGGTATCCAACTTTCACAGTGGGAAGCGTATGAACTTGCCGGGCATAACATTTTCCCAACCGATGCATTGAGCGCCCTTATTGAATGGATGCACAAAAACGCATTAAAAAGGCTGATCACAAAAACCCGGATCATCATCGCTCCCGGGTATAAAATGAAAATCGTAAAAGGGCTGATCACTAATTTTCATCAGCCCAATTCTACTTTATTATTACTGGTGGCTGCATTAACAGGAGAAGACTGGAGAAAAATTTATGCTCATGCTTTGCAAAATGATTTCCGTTTTCTAAGCTATGGGGATGGCAGCCTGTTATGGGTTACTAACTCTTAGCGATACATTACGCCACCGTCTTATTTAAGGGTAACTCTAAAATAAAAATGCTGCCTTTGCCAAGTGTACTATCCGCTTTTATTGATCCGTGGTGGGCTTCAACTATTGTTTTTACATAGCTTAACCCAAGACCAAAGCCTTTTACATTATGGATATTACCAGTATGTGCCCGGTAAAATCTTTCAAAAACCCTTTTTATTGTTTCCTTGTTCATCCCGATACCATTATCCTCCACCCGTATGGTCATGTTCTTTCCGTTTGACTGTGTAGTGATCTTTACGAACACAGGCGTATTTTCTTTTGAATACTTGATGGCATTATCAATCAGGTTATTGACCAGGTTGGAAAGATGCACTTCATCTGCATTGATAAGATCCCTTTCAGCATTAAGCAACAACTCCGCCCTGCCCTGTTTTTCTTCCAGTTGCAAAGCAAAATTTTCCGCCACATCTTTTATAATATCATGTACATGTACCGGTTTAAGATTCAGGTCCACTTCCTGCTTTTCCAGTTGCGAAGCTTTCAAAATCGTTTCTACCTGCCGGTTCATTCTTTGGTTTTCTTCTTTAATGATCCTGCTGAAATAACTGATCTTCTCCCTGTCCTGCAATACCTTTTCGTTTTTCAAAGCATCCACCGCCAGGGAAATGGTAGCAATGGGTGTTTTGAATTCATGGGTCATGTTATTGATAAAATCATTCTTGATCTCCCCCAGTTTTTTCTGGCGAAGCATGGTGCGGACAGTAAGATAAAATGCGGTGATAATAATAATAGTAAACAGGATAACAGTGATGATGCGCAAACGCAGCGACTGGAAAGCAAAATTTTTCCAGTTCAGCGCTACAATGAACAGGGACTCATCCATGGCCAGGTTTTCAGCAGCCGATCCACTGGGTGTTATCAGTATATACGCACTGGAATAATTACTAAGGCTGTCATCATACTCCCTTCCAAAATTATCTGATTGCCTTTCAATTTTACCAAACAGGTTAGTACGCGGGTCGGCGGTAACCAGGCCGAATTCAAATGGCATTTTTTCAAGACCTACCTGCCTGAAAGCGGTTCTTATTTTTTCACTCAGCTCCGCCGCACTAAAACGTTTACCAATAGTAGCAGGATTTAAAAAATCAACAGAAAAATCATCAGAGAAAAAATTCTCCGATCCCTGTTTGTTAAGTCCCGTGGAATAAGTACCCTTATACTGTTTCAATTCGTCACCTACGATCCGGGTAGCCTGGTCTATTTTTTCCTTTATTTGTTCCTGCCGCAACAAGATCATATTCCTGAGCCACGACACCTGGAAGAAAATGATGCCTACCAGGGATAAAGTGATCAGTATTGTAATAATAGTAAAGGTTTTCTTCACAGAGATGTATTCTATTTAGGCCGAAAGATAAAAGGTTTTTGATACACAGCTGACAAAAATACTGTCTGACAGGCAGATGCACTCTATATATCATTACCGCCAGGCTTATTTTAACGCGGTTTTTAACAAGCATCTATTTGTGTAACGATTGCGTAACACCCGGGCACAGAAGAGAAAAAAGTAATAAGCATTTACTTTTAAAAAGATTTATTACTAAATTGAAGCATGATTGAACCCGGACCGGGCATATTGCTGATAGCAGATCCTTTTTTGAAGGACCCGAATTTCCTCCGCACCGTTATATTTCTTTGCGAACATAAAGAGGAAGGTAGTTTTGGTTTTGTATTAAACAGGAAATATGAGAATACACTGGATGAACTGCTTCCTGACCTGGAAGATATGAAGCTGCCCGTTTTTTTTGGCGGGCCGGTGCAAATGGATACTATTCATTTCCTTCATCAATACCCGGATGAGATACCCGGTGGTGAAGAAGTGATAAAAGGCGTTTACTGGGGAGGTGATTTTGAAAAAGTAGTAGAAATGCTGAAAGCAGGAACAGCGCACCCGGATAAAATCCGTTTCTATATTGGTTATTCCGGCTGGAGTGACGGACAATTAACTACTGAACTAAAAGAAAAATCATGGCTAACCGTAGCCGGTACACGCAAATTAATATTCCACAGTAATTATGAAGAGCTATGGAAAGACTCTCTCAAACAATTAGGCGGCGACTATGAAATGATGATCAATTTCCCCATTGACCCGCAGTTGAATTAATGTGCATATTGCCAGGATATCATCGCACAGATTAAATGGCTTGTAATTAGTTTACCTTGCAACTTCATTATTAAAATTCTCATCCCGTTTAAAATAATTTCCATGAAAAAAATTTTCATCGCTGCCGTACTAAGTATTTCCATCATCTTATTATCCTGCGAAGGATTAAAACAAATTGCTTCTATACTCGCTCCTTCCGAATTTGAAATGGCAACAGGTCTGAAAGACGCCTTGTCACAGGGGCTCTTCAGGGGTTTTAATGCGTTTGCTGATCCCAACGGTAACCCATTAGTTCGTTTCGTATTCCCCGGCGATGCCGCTAAAATTGAAAAGACATTGCGTGATCTTGGTATGGATAAAATGGTGGACCAGGTTACAGGAAAATTTACCCGTGCAGCATCCTCCGCTGTTGTTGCCGCCAAACCGGTCTTTCTTAATTCTGTAAAGCAAATGTCCATTAAAGATGCTGCAGGAATTCTTTTAACAGATAATGCTCATGCTGCCACTGATTATTTTAAAACAGCCATGACTCCTGAACTGATGGTGGCTTTCCGTCCCATTGTTGACAGTTCTATCAAGCTGGAAGGAGCAAATAAAGACTGGAGCAGTATTGTGAATGTTTATAACAAAATTCCTTTTATCAATAAACCACTTGAACCGAGTCTTACGGATTTTATAGCAGCCCGTGTTATTGACGCTATGTTTATTAGTGTCGCGAATGAAGAAGCGGATATCCGTACCAAGTATGAATTTCGTAAAACGGATATCATGAAGAGAGTATTTGGATATGCGGAAGAAGAGATGAAGAGAAGGGCGCAGCAGAAACAGTAACTCTTTCAAACAACCAGTGAATAAATTATTTTCATTGCATTTGTTCGTGAAATTTTATTTATTCTGAACCCGTTTTCTTTTAGCATAAAAAAAGTCAATAACTAATACAACTACCAGTATCAGCAATCCAAAAAATTCCCGGGTTTCTTCGATCCAGGGTTTTGTCGCTTTCATAGTTTCCGCAATATTTTCAGCCTGGTGCAATTGTATCCAGTCTAAAACCCCATCCTTTGCGAAAAATAAATAGAGGGCGTAACCGGCAAAAACTATAATTCCTGCGATGCAGGCTTTGGGGAAATACTTATTGCGAAAAGCCAGCCAGCAAAGTATAGCTCCGTACAAATAGATTGGCATCCAGATATACGGATCAGGATCATTGTACTGCAGGGCAGCAGAGAAAACAAACAAGATACAAAAAAAGAGGTTGAAGAATTTCATTGATTCAAACATACAAAATGCTCTTCAAAAAGGTCAGGGTATTTAGTATTTCTAATGACAACAGCAACAAAAAACCCTCCGGAAATAAATCAGGAGGGCTATTGATTAGTTTTCACAATCCGGATAGGCTGGGTTTTTCACCAGTCTATTTAGTCCCTTTGGTTCATTGAAGCAGGCAACCGTTGAAAAGGGACCAACTGCTGTTACGCAGTTTCTACCGGTATCGCTCCTTCTACCAATACAGTGACTTTGTTATTGATCACTTCCACAAAGCCGCTTTGTATATCGAAGAAAGCCAAATGATTTTGCTTGTCTTTTAAAACTTTGATACGGCCGGCCTTTAATGCACTTACCAAGGGGGCGTGTTTCTCCAATACTTCAAAACTGCCACTGATCCCCGGCATCTGTACGCCATAGACCTCGCCGCTGTATAATTTTTTTTCTGGTGTTAGTATCTCAAGATTCATAGTATTTAGTATTCAGTACTTAGACCTTCTTATTCATCATCCTTTAAAGAGTTATAAAAAGCAAGGATCATTTTATAAATCTGTAAAGCTTCGCCTATTAGTGATTCATAAGTTTCTTTCAAAAGATAATTTACCCTGTGGGCCAATTCAATCTGTGTTTGCGCTTCATTGATTGATCCCATTGAAAATTCCAGAAATCTTTTGAACTGGTTATTTGTCCCTCTTCCGGCCCCTTCCGAAATATTACTAGGAACAGAAACAGCACATCTTCTTAGCTGACCCGTTAATCCATATCGTTCTTCTTTAGGGAACCCCGCACTTACCTCATAAACTTTTACAACAAAATCCATAGATCGCTGCCAAATCTTAAGCTCCCTATAATTATGCATCCCCATAGAAAAGTATTTAGACTTGCAGTATTTAGTACTTAGACCTTATACTACACCTGAGCTTATTTTCTTAAATACCCAGTGTCTTATTTCTTTTCCCAAGTCTCAATACTAAATACTCAGTACTCAAAGTCTTCTCTCCCAGTCTCAATACTAAATACTAAGTACTCACCATCTCCTCTTACCCCTGTGCCGCCGCCATCATCTTCCTTCCTTTCTCAATAGCGTCATCAATGCTGCCTACGAGGTTAAAAGCTGCTTCAGGCAGATCATCCACTTCACCATCCATGATCATGTTGAAACCACGAATCGTTTCTTCAATGGGAACCAGTACACCTTTCAAACCAGTGAATGCTTCCGCAACGTGGAAGGGTTGTGACAGGAAACGCTGCACTTTCCTTGCCCGGGCCACGGTCATTTTATCTTCATCACTCAATTCATCCAAACCAAGGATAGCGATAATATCTTGTAATTCCTTATATCGTTGCAGGATCAATTTCACACTGTTTGCACATTTGTAATGCGCCTCTCCCACAACCTGCGGCATAAGGATCCTTGAAGTAGAATCCAATGGGTCGACCGCAGGGTATATGCCAAGGTCTGCAATTTTTCGGGATAAAACTGTTGTTGCATCAAGGTGGGCGAATGTTGTAGCCGGGGCGGGGTCAGTTAAGTCATCCGCCGGTACATATACCGCCTGTACTGATGTAATAGATCCATTTTTAGTGGAAGTAATTCTCTCCTGCATGATTCCCATTTCCGTTGCCAGTGTTGGCTGGTAACCTACCGCTGAAGGCATACGGCCTAACAAGGCTGATACTTCCGAGCCAGCTTGTGTAAAACGGAAGATATTATCCACGAAGAAAAGAATATCACGTCCTTTACCCTGTCCGTCACCATCACGATAATATTCAGCAATGGTCAAACCACTCAATGCCACCCTTGCACGGGCGCCGGGAGGTTCATTCATCTGCCCGAATACAAATGTAGCTTTTGATTCAGCCAGTTCTTTCATATCCACTTTAGACAAATCCCATCCGCCTTCTTCCATACTATGTTTAAAAGCATCACCATATTTCATAATGCCCGCTTCAATCATTTCACGCATCAGGTCATTTCCTTCACGGGTTCTTTCTCCTACACCGGCAAATACGGATACCCCGGCATACGCTTTTGCAATATTATTGATCAGCTCCTGGATCAATACCGTTTTTCCCACACCGGCCCCACCAAACAAACCGATCTTACCACCTTTTGCATACGGTTCGATCAGGTCAATTACTTTAATACCGGTAAATAACACTTCACTGGCCGTACTGAGGTTTTCAAACATGGGAGGTTTAGCATGAATAGGACGGGCGCCCACTTTTGATACAGCCGGTAATCCATCTATAGGGTCTCCTGTTACATTGAACAGGCGGCCTTTGATAGCATCTCCGATGGGCATAGCGATCGCAATACCTGTATCCACTACTTCAATACCGCGAACAAGGCCTTCTGTACCGTCCATCGCAATGGTACGGACACTATCTTCACCAAGATGCTGCTGTACTTCCAGAACGAGAATATCGCCGTTCTCTTTTTTTAATTCCAATGCGTTGTAGATCTCAGGTAGCTTGCCATGAAACTGTACATCCACTACAGCTCCGATCACCTGTTTTACTTTACCAACATTTGCCATACATGTAATTTATAAAGAAGGTTAGATTTCAGGCGGCAAAGGTAAGGGGGCAGGGTGAAAATGGAAAATAGAAATTGGGAAATGGAAAATATGTGGAAAAAGGATTTTGATACTGAGTTTTGAGCTCTGAAGGAACCAGCAGCACAGGGTCTGAACCGGGGTATAGCGAAGTGCCAGTTAGCTTTACCAGCTTTTATATTCCAGTTGATATTTGCTTACCTTTTAAAAAACTTTATTGGTTTGTCCGGAACAGCCACACCCATTCGTTATTACATCAATTACTTTTACTCTAATTTAATTATATGGCAAAAATAGTAATTCAGAAAGTTGTTTTCAAAGGCATTTCTGCCGCCACTTTATACAACACTTATATTGATAAAAAACAACATTCAAAAGCTATCGGCATTGCAGTTACCATCCATGAAAAAGAAGGAAGCCAATTCAAAACCCATGATGAATATATTACCGGCAAAACTTTACAATTAATAAAAAATAAACTGATCGTGCAAAGCTGGCGCGCAAGCGACTGGGATGACGCAGATATTGATTCCACTTTCATTCTTTCTTTTGAGCAAAAAGAAAAAGATGGCATTCTCAATATGGTGCACACCAATGTTCCTGACGGGCATTACGCAGCCATCAAAGATGGCTGGAATACTTACTATTGGCAGCCCTGGAAAGAATATTTTTCTTCTGAAAACCTGCCTGCCGGCAAGGCAGGGAAAAAATAATTTGAATTTGTCCTGAATAGTAAAAGTCATTCGTCATCATACAAATCATTTTTAAAACATTTTAAAACAACAATTATGGAAAAGTTCATGCTTATTTTTCATGGAGGTATGCCGTCCGACCAAAGTCCCGAACAAATGCAGGCCAATATGGGCAAATGGATGGCCTGGATAGACAAACTGGCTAAAGCCGGCCAATATGTATCCGGTGAACCATTGATACCGGGCGGAAAATTAATTACAGGTAAAAAGAAAACGGTCACCGACGGACCTTATACCGAAGGAAAAGAAATTGTAGGCGGTTACTTTATCATCAATGCCGAGAATATGGATGAGGCTGTTAAAGTCTGCGATGATTATCCCGACTATGAAAATGGCGGCAGCATACAGGTACGGCAGGTGATGAAAATGGATATGTGACCTCACCCCAAGTGGCTGTCTCAAAAGTCAATTACGGAATATATGCCGGTAAGGCGATAAGTATTGAAATTCAATCACCATTTTCTTTCCGCCTTTCCGTCTTCCCGGCAATAAATAGCTTTTGAGGCAGTCTCAACAGCAACCTGGTTAATGAAGCAACAAACAAATATCAACCAACTGGTGGATCATCTTTTCCGGCATGAGTCGGGAAAGATGGTTGCCGTTTTGTCAAGATTACTTGGCTTGCAAAATTTAGAAACAGCGCAGGATATCGTGCAGGATACTTTGTTGCAGGCTATGAATACGTGGGGGTTTAAAAATATCCCTGACAATCCCCAGGGATGGCTTTATCGTGTAGCCAAAAACAAAGCCGTTGATTTTTTGCGGCGCCGGAAAAAATTTAATGCGATCAGCCCGCAATACGCTTACCTGCTGGAATCTGAATACAGTCTTTCGCCAACAGTAAAAAACCTGTTTCTTGAAAATGAAATACAGGACAGCCAGCTCAGGATGATGTTTGCCTGTTGCCATCCTTCTATTCCGGAAGAATCACAAATTGCATTGACGTTAAAAACACTTTGCGGTTTAAGTATCCATGAAATTGCAAGGGCGTTTCTGACCAACGACGAAACCATCAGCAAAAGAATTTACCGGGCCAAAGAAAAGATCAAAACCGAAAAGATTGAAATGGATGTGCCGCCTGCTGATGAATTAAGGCACCGGCTTGATGCAGTGTTGAAATCACTTTATCTTTTATTCAATGAAGGATATAATTCTTCACACCCCGATCAACTCATCCGGGAAGACTTGTGCGAAGAGGCCATGCGGCTGTGTAACCTGATCACCGGGCATCCATTAACAGCTTTCCCCCGCAGCAAGGCGCTGCTTGCACTGATGTGCTTCCAGGCATCCCGGTTGAATGCAAGGCTTGACGATAAGGGTAATATCATTGTTTTAAAATACCAGGACCGCAGTAAATGGTACCGCCCCCTGGTCCAAAAAGGTTTTGATTTTATGGACGCAGCGGCAGAACCTTTTGAAGCTTCCACGTATCACCTGGAAGCCGCTATCGCCTCTCTTCATGCAGCTTCACCCTCGTTTGAACAAACCGACTGGAAAAGTATTTATCATTTATATGAAATGCTTTACCAGATGCAGCCTAACCCGGTAGTGGCCATGAACAAAGCCATTGCATCCGCGTATGCTTTTAATAAACAAAAAGCGCTGGAAGAATTACAACAAATAAAAGGGCTGGAGCAACACCATTTATATTATGCATCCATCGGTGAAATGTATTTTGACCTGCAGCAAAAAGAAAATGCGAAAAACTATTTTGAGAAAGCGCTCCGTCTTACCAACTCCCGGAGAGAACAGCAATTTTTACTGGAAAAGATCAGTCTTTGCTGAAACGGCTACTTCCCTATTTTTGCCCAATGCAATTGACAGAAGTAACCGATAAAAAGACAGCCAAAGATTTTTTACAGGTAAATGCGGACATCAATAAGAATGATCCTAACTATATACGTCCGCTGGATAAGGATATCAATGAAGTGTTTGATCCCAAAAAAAACAAGGCCTTTCGTTTTGGTGAAGCTACCAGGTGGATACTGAAAGATAATAACGGGAAACTGGCAGGACGCATAGCCGCCTTTGTCAATAAAAAATATAAGAATAAAGGTGATGAGGTCCCCGTTGGTGGTGTTGGCTTTTTTGACTGCATCAATGATCAGCACGCCGCCGATATGCTACTGGATGTAGCCAAACACTGGTTGCTGCAAAGAGGAATGCAGGCAATGGACGGCCCGATCAATTTTGGTGAAAAAGACCGCTGGTGGGGATTGCTGGTGGAGGGTTTTGAACCTCCTTTATATTGCCTGAACTATAACCCGCCTTATTATAAGCAATTGCTGGAGACCTATGGTTTTAAAAATTATTACAACCAGGTTTGCTTTGCATTAAAAGTAGTTGACCCTGTGCAACCAAAATTTATTCAGCGTCATGCTGAATGTGCCAAAGACCCCCATTTTTCATCTTCGCATATTAAAAAAGATCAGTTGGAAAAATTTGCTGATGATTTTACCACCGTGTATAATAAAGCATGGGCGGGCCACGGCGGATTAAAAGAGCTGGACAGGAAAGTAGTGATCAAAATGTTTAAAAGCATGAAACCGGTAATGGATGAAAAGATAAGCTGGTTTGTCTATTATAAAAACGAACCGGTGGGTACCTGGATCAATCTCCCTGATCTGAACCAATGGTTCAAACACCTGGATGGAAAATTCGGGTTATGGCAAAAGCTGAAATTTCTATGGCTTAAGAAAACAAAGAAGTGCGACAAGTTTGTGGGCCTTGTCTTTGGCATCGTTCCTGAATGGCAGGCCAAAGGTGTAGATAGCTATTTAATAATGGAAGGCGCCAAAGTGATACAACCCAAACCACTATATGATAAATATGAAATGCTTTGGATCGGCGAGTTTAACCCAAAGATGATCAATGTAGCAGAAGGGCTGGGCACATACCGTAGCCGGGTATTAACTACTTACCGGTATTTATTTGACAGAACAAAAGAGTTCAAACCTCACCCGATTTTATTATAAGGTTAAAGGACTGTACCATCCATGAATTTGTCCAGATTAGTTATAAACATATAATCCATTCATCTTTTTAGCAAAATTGTCCATAACCTACTATTCACTAATTTAGCCGCCCGGGATTATGGACAAATTCATCGTTTCAGCAAGAAAATACAGGCCGCAATTGTTCGATACAGTTGTAGGGCAGTCGCATATCACTACTACGCTTAAAAATGCGATCAGGCATAATCAACTGGCGCATGCTTTTTTATTTTGCGGCCCCAGGGGCGTTGGCAAAACAACCTGTGCAAGGATATTGGCCAAAACCATCAATTGTGAAAATCAGACCAAAGAAGGTGAAGCCTGCAATACCTGTAATTCCTGTGTTTCATTTAATGACGGCGCTTCACTCAACATTCATGAACTGGATGCCGCTTCCAATAACTCGGTGGACGATATACGGGCATTGGTGGAACAGGTCCGTTTTACCCCGCAGGCCGGTAAATACAAAGTATATATTATAGATGAGGTACACATGCTCAGTTCCTCCGCCTTTAATGCTTTTTTAAAGACCCTGGAAGAACCCCCGCCTTACGCCATTTTTATTTTAGCTACTACGGAAAAACATAAGATACTTCCCACGATCTTAAGCCGCTGCCAGATATTCGACTTCAAACGCATTACTACCCATGATACGGTACATCACCTGCAGGAAATATGTGAGAAAGAAGAAGTAAAAGCGGAGAAAGCTGCGCTGCAGGTGATCGCGCAAAAAAGCGAAGGTTGTATGCGGGATGCACTCAGCATCATGGATAAGATCGTCAGTTTTACCAATGGTGAACTGACATACACCAATACACTGGAACATCTTAATATCCTGGATGCTGATTATTATTTTAAACTATTGGATGGCATGTTGCGGCAGGACCTTGCCGGGGCTATGCTGCTCTATGATGATATCAACAGGAAAGGTTTTGAAGGCGACTTGGTAGTAAACGGGTTTGCGGAGTTCATCAGAAATTTATTAGTGTGTAAAGATGAGAGAGCAGCGGGTTTATTAGAAGTGGTAGAAAGTTTCAAAGATAAATATATAGCCACCGCTAAAAATGTTTCAGCGGCTGTTCTTATCAGTACATTGAATATCCTGAATGAGACCGAGATAAATTATAAAGCGGCGCGTAATAAAAGGCTGCATGTGGAATTGGCCATCATCAAACTTTGCTACTTGCAACAGGCTATTGAACTCACGGCTGACGCAAGCGGGATAAGTAAAAAAAAACTGGTTGAAGGAGTAAAGACGGTTGCATTCAGGCAGATTGCCCCATTGGAATACAGAAGTACGAAGCCGGAAGTACAGAATCAGAAGCCGGAAGTACGAAGCCGGAAGTCGGAAGAGAAACTCATTATTGAAACTCCGGGTCCCGATAGCTACCAGGATGAAAAAATAAAAGTCGCAGAAGATACGCCTTCCTATGACCAGCGATCAACCAGCAACGAACAACCAACAACGAACAAACCAGTACCCGGCAAGATCTCCGCCTTAGATAAAATACGCAGGCAATACCAGGGCAATGGCGCTTCCACTAACGGCAATACCCATCATCCATTGCAGGAAGATGAATTGCAAAAAGCATGGGCTGAATATATACTACAACTAAAAGAAGCAAAAAATTCTGCGGCGCAGAGTTTTGACCTGGCAACGCTCCGCATCATAGATGAAAATTCATTTGAAGCCATCACGGCCAACAATATTGAACAAAAATTCATCGAACAGGACCGCAATAAACTGTTTGCGTTTTTACAGGAAAGACTGCACAATAAGCTATTACAATTTACCGTGGTAATAGTGGACAAACCCGAACTCCGGCCAAAGATCGAAATACCCCTTTCTTCCAAAGACCAGTTTCAAAAAATGATAGAACAATACCCGATGGTAAAAGAATTGAAGGACCGGCTCAAGCTTGACCTGGATTATTAACGATACCGCCTTTCTCAAAAAATATTACAATACGCTAAAATCTTTTGATTTTACATTATGTGTCAGTTAAAATAAGACATAGGAATGGTTTTCCACATACCATGAGACAGGTGGCCTATAAGCAATTCATACAACAGGTAAATGGGCCAGAATATATAATGCAGAATAAGTAATAGAATAGAATGGTTGTAATGCCAGCTTATCATCAGGGAATATATCCCGAGTAAAAAATACACTATACTTCCGTTCTGTTTGTTCATGGCATTTTGTATTTGTAGTGAAAACCTTTATGGTATTTATTAAAGGTACTTGTTTTTTACCAGGCCATTGCTCAACAAAGAACAGAACCCTGAACACTTCGCTTCGCTCTGTGCAGGCTATGCGCCACAACAAAGATGCCCGAAGAATCCCGATAGCTATCGGGATAACATAATTCGTATACACCTGTCAATTCACCATTTTTACCTTAATTTCGGCGAAAATTAAAGGCAAATGGCTGAAGTGATATTGATGCCCCGCCTGAGCGATACCATGACCGAAGGAGTGATCGCTGCATGGCATAAAAAAATTGGCGACCCGGTAAAAAAAGGTGATTTGCTGGCCGAGGTAGAAACTGACAAGGCTACCATGGAACTGGAAAGCTATAAAGACGGTGTATTGCTCCATATAGGAACAGATAAGGGTGGCAAACTACAGGTAAATGACCTGCTGGCTATCATAGGTGCAAAAGGAGAAGACATTTCAGGACTGGTAAAAGATGGTGGAAGCGCTGAACCAAAAGAACCCGCAAAGAAAGAAGACAAGGCCCAGGCTACAAAGAGCAAGGAACAAGGTACGAGTGAGAAGAAACAGGAAACAACCAGCCAGTCAGCAGCTACAAGTAACCAGTCTGCAATAGATGTATCGAAAATGGAAGAAGTGGTGTTGATGCCGCGTCTCAGTGATACCATGACAGAAGGTGTGATAGCCGGTTGGAATAAAAATGTTGGTGATGATGTAAAGAAAGGTGACGTGCTGGCAGAAATAGAAACTGATAAAGCGACGATGGAACTGGAAAGCTATAAGAACGGAAAGCTTTTGTACCAGGGAGCAAAGAAAGGTGAAAAGATAGCGGTTAACGATCTGCTTTGTATAATTGGCGAAGCAGGAAAAGTAGATGTAGATAAAATAGTAGCGGCTGCCAAAGGCGGAGCAGCGAAGCCGGAAACCGGGGGCCAGAAGTCAGCAACTGCGACAACTACCACATCCGCACCGGCAACTAACCCTTCTGCAAGCATAGAACAACAAGCGGAAACATCTTCTTCCTCAAATGGCCGTGTCAAAGCATCTCCATTAGCCAAAAAATTAGCTGCTGAAAAAGGAATTGATATCAGCAAATTAGCCGGCTCAGGCGATGGCGGCAGAATTGTAAAAGCGGATGTGGATAGTTATACCCCGGCTGCGGCTGCTCCACCTGCTGAAAAGAAAGCATCAGCACCAGCGATCACGCCGTTTGTTGCAGGACAGGAAGCATACTCCGATATTCCTAATTCGCAGATACGCACTGTTATTGCCAAAAGATTAGGTGAAAGTAAATTCAGTGCGCCGCATTTCTACCTGACGATGGAGATCAATATGGACAATGCGATGGTGGCACGTACACAATTGAATGAAGCAAGTCCTGTTAAGATCAGCTTTAATGATCTTGTTGTAAAAGCATCCGCTCTCGCATTACGCCAGCATCCTGCTGTTAATGCATCATGGCTGGGCGATAAGATCCGTCGCTACCAGCATATACATATTGGTATAGCGGTGGCCATTGAAGATGGTTTAATAGTTCCGGTTGTTCGTTTCGCTGATCAGAAAACATTACCCCAGATAGCTGCGGAAAGCAAAGAACTCAGCGGTAAGGCAAGAAACAAAAAACTACAGCCAAATGAATTTACCGGCAATACTTTTACAATATCCAATCTCGGTATGATGGATATTGATGAATTCACGGCCATTATCAATCCGCCTGACAGTTGCATCATGGCGGTAGGAAGGATAAAAGAAATAGTGGTGAAAAAAGGTGATGGATTTGGCGTAAGCAACGTAATGAAAGTAACGCTGAGCTGTGACCACCGCAGTGTGGACGGCGCAACAGGAGCGGCTTTCTTACAAACATTTAAGAAATTCCTGGAAAACCCGATAACAATGTTACTCTAATCCTCTTGAATTTTTTCTGTATAAAAAGCTATCCGCCATGGTGGATAGCTTTTTACTTTGTAAAATCCCTTATCCTGTTTTGTAATATCCTGTTATGCGATAAGTGTAATATCTTAAACCGGGAAATTTGCCTCCATTTTATTACTCACTTTCAATTATTGGCTGTTACTTTATCGAAAATCTTATTGTATGAAACCCGGAGAGGATGCTGAATTTTCCTGGACAATGTTATTTGCCGTTACCAGCGGTTCCTTTTTTATCTTCAGTTTGCTGACTAAATTGCTGGAGGGATCTCCTGATCATGCTGGCTTATTTTTAAAAACCGGGCTTGTTGCCCTTGGCCTGGCTATCATCAGCGCCATTGGCAGACTGATAACCAGTCCCGCAGCTGATGATTAGCGGCATCTTTTCTTTCCTTCCAAAAAAAGTTTCATGTAGTTCTAATCCAACATTGGATGATGACCCTATTTTATTGAATCCATCTCAAAATATATTTTCAATAAATTTTGAAAGTTCGGAAAGACTGCCGTAGTTTTGAATCATGAAACTAACAGAAGCCAAACAACAATTCATCGCCAGCTGGGGAGCCTTTGGTACGCATTGGGGCATCAACAGAACTATGGCGCAGATACATGCCCTGCTCCTGGTAACAGCCGATCCGCTGACGCAGGATGATATTATGGAGCAACTGAATATCAGCCGTGGCAATACGAATATGAATATCCGCGAACTGATCAACTGGGGGCTGGTAGAAAGGGTTTTGCTGTCCGGGGAACGCAAAGAATATTTTTCAGCGGAAAAAGATATCTGGAAAGTAGTGAAGCAGATAGTAAAAGAAAGAAAGAAACGGGAACTGGAACCTATGCTGAAACTGCTGGACCAACTGGAAGAAGTAGAAGGCGATAAAAGAGATAAGAACGTAAAAGCTTTTGTGGATACGGTCAGCGGGATAAAAAAACTGGGGAAACAAGCTGATAAAACATTAGACGCCATGATCAGGGCGGAAGAAAGCTGGTTTGTGGGAAACATGATCAAGCTCTTTAAATAACCTCCATAGAGAAATAACGATAAGCCGGTGATTCCGGCTTTTATTTAGTTTTATATTTTCATTTCTTTCTGAAAGTTTAAATTATTCGATATGCGGATCTTTAAAATTACAGATGTTCTTATCAGCAGTATCCTGGTCATCGTTTTTTTTATTGAATACATAATGTACCCATCCCCGGAAAAATTATTTTCCGCTTATTTTATAACAGGTGGCTGGCAAACGATCAGCATGGTTATTCACGCCATGAAAAGATGGTGTACACGGAAAGGAGGTGCCAGGTACATTTATAACTGGATAACTTTTACCAGTATCATCACCATGCCAATAGGCTCGTTTTGGATATTATTTTTAACCGCACCGTTTATGGCATTGTTTTATACTTGTCTCTGTTATTATGAAGTTTTAAAAAAGTGAAACCAGGCCTTTGCATTTTATTTGAAAATAATTTCTTCTTAAAATGATTTTATGAGAACATTACTGGCTGCTGAATGGACCGACCTGCTAGTGGCTACATTTGAAGCCGATAAAAGCCTGCTGCAAAAATACATCCCTTATAAAACTGAATTAAATGACTGGAACGGGAAATATTATATAAGCCTGCTCGGCTTTATATTCAACCGCCCGGTAATCGCAGGTATCCCCTCTCCTTTTTACCGGCGTTTTGAAGAAATAAATCTTCGCTTTTATGTGAGGCATAAAACTGGAAACGAATGGAAAAATGGTGTTGTCTTTATCAACGAGATAGCTCCTTCACCCATCATTGGCCTGGTCGCCAGATGGCTCTATCATGAAAACTTTACCTGTCTTCCTGTCAAACACTGTTTTACCAATACTGATACTGAACGAAAAACGGAATACCACTGGCATACAGGCAGGGAATGGAATTACCTGAAATTAATTACACCCATTAACCCGGTTGAGCCCGGTAAATCATCTCTTGAATCGTTTACCCGTGATCATTATTACGCATATACAAAGCAAAGCGAAAATAAAACCCGGGAGTTTGAGATCGAACACCCGCTCTGGGATATTTATCCTGCCATTTCCTTTGACATGAAATTGGATGCAGCAAATATCTATGGAAAGGAATTCACTGATTATTTTCAGCAACCACCCAGCACCAGCTTTTTAATGAATGGTTCCCAAACAAAAGTATCTTTCCCTTTGTTGTTATAACTTTAGCTTTATTATGGAAAAGAAAAAAACTTTGGTACTGGGCGCATCTGATAATCCTTCCCGCTATAGCTTCCTGGCCGTGCAAAAGCTGCGGAAATATGAACATCCTGTAGTGGCCATCGGGAGAAAAAATACAACGGTGGCCGATGTGCTGATAGAAAAAGATAAAAAACCATTTACCGGCATTAACACAGTTACGCTCTATCTTAATCCACTGCACCAGCAGGAATATTATAACTATATTCTTTCTTTAAAACCCGAACGTATCATTTTTAACCCCGGCAGTGAGAATGAAGAACTGGCGGAATTGGCAAAGAAGAATAACATCCGGGTAATGGAAGCCTGCACATTAGTTTTACTCAGTACCGGCCAGTACTAATATACTCTTACACCTGCGAACTTTTACGAATACCACTAAAGTAGTACTCCCCGATCTTGCTTTTTTTATTTCCATCTGCTTGGACGTCTTGAATGTTTTTTCAAATATTTGTTCACCGTCCCCCCTGAAAACTGCAACAGACTAACCTCAGTTGCCAGTAAGAAATCCTTTTATCTTTTGTAAAAATCATCCAATGAAAAACCTGCAGTTGCCGGGCATTTGCCTGACATTGTTCCTTTTTTGCCTTACTGCTTCGGCTCAGAATAGCATACCGGTCAACGAACCGGATATGAAGAAGCCTTCCCTATTTACAAATCTTCCCGGCAAAATACCCGTTGATATCAGTGATCTGCAAAGCCTGCTCAATACTGAATCCGGGAAGGATGTATCCCTCAAGATCAATCAAAGCGCAACTAACAGCTTCAATGGCAAAGTAGTTTCTGCTGCTACCAAGTATAACAATATTCGCAGCGTAGTGATACGTTCCAGTAATTTTAACGGTGCCACATTCACCCTGTCCTCTTCCATCCAACCCAACGGCACCGTTAAATTTACCGGTCGCATTATCAGTATGCAGCACAGCGACCTCTATGAATTACAAAAACAAAACGATCAATATATACTCATCAAGAAAAATTTCTATGACCTTATCAATGAATAATGCCATGCCCTGACCCGTTTTATCCGTACCTGTTGAAACCCTGAAATCCGCCCTATTATGAAAACAACCATCCGACCCATCATCATGCTGCTGTCATTGACAGCAGTCCTGATGGTGAATGCACAAGTTCCCCTTTTAAGCAGCCATCCTTCCGCACAGGCAGTTGTCTTTCTTGATTTTGACGGACATGCTGTTACTGGCACCAGTTGGAATTATAACGGCCCCTTTGCCTGCGGGACATCGGGGCTGAATAATTCCCAGATCACAGAAGTCTTTAACCGTGTGGCTGAGGATTACCGCCCTTTTAATTTAAACATCACCACCGATTCAACAAAATTCCTGGCGGCTCCGCCAAATAGGAGAATGAGAGTAATACTAACTGTTACATCCAGTTGGTATGGCGCTGCTGGGGGTGTGGCTTTTGTCAATTCATTTACCTGGGGCGATGATAATCCCTGTTTTGTTTTTTCAGCCCTGCTGAATTATAATGTAAAAAATATTTCAGAAGCCGCTTCACACGAAGCTGGTCATACGCTTGGCTTGTTTCATCAATCCTCTTATGATACTAATTGCAATAAACTTTCGGATTACTATGCGGGAGAAGGAAGCGGTGAGATTTGCTGGGCGCCCATCATGGGAGTGGGTTATTACAGAAATATGACCTTGTGGAATAATGGTCCCAATTCCTATGGCTGTACTAATTACCAAAGCGATCTCGATATTATCACCGCTGCCAGTAACGGGTTTGGTTACCGTACAGATGATCATAGCGGTAATTATGACGGTGCTACTACAGCCGCTTTTTCCAACAATGAATTCACGACAAGCGGGGTAATAGAAAAAAATACTGATGTAGATGTATTTAAGTTCACTATGCTGTCTTTTGGACGTTTCCAGTTAAGCGCCATTCCTTATAATGTTGGCACAGGCAATATAGGCTCCGACCTGGATTTACAGGTAACATTATATAATACCTCGCAGGCTCTTCTTAATGTATTTAATCCCGGCACTTTGCTCAGCTCTGTTATAGACACTTCGCTGGGTGCAGGAGTATACTATATAAAAGTAGAAGGAAAAGGAAATCAGTATGCTCCTAATTATGCAAGCCTTGGGTCATACTCATTACTTGGACAGGCTACACCCGGTAGCCCGTTGGCTGTACGCAAGCTGGAGTTGCATGGTTCTTTAAATGGAGACAAACACGAACTGAACTGGGTCATTGATGCGGATGAAAAAATAACGCAACAGTCACTGGAGATCGCTACTGATGGCAGAAACTTCCAGCCGCTTATCCAATCAGCCAAGGATGTTCGTTCTTATGTTTATCGTCCTTACAATATTACATCTGCCCAATACAGGTTGAATGTAACATTTGATAATGGCCGCCAGTATTATTCAAATGTTGTAAAGATACAGCAGGCCGGAGCTACAGAAAGACCACAATTGACAGCAACACTTATTCATTCCAATACAATTGTTGTAAGCAGTCCCGGCAACTATAATTATATGATCATGGACATTAATGGCAAGACCATCTCAAAAGGAAAGCTTACTAATGGTATTAATAACATTCATAGCAGCGATGTAGTTAGTGGCCTGTATATGATCCGTTTTGCGGATAATGTGCAGCAATGGACAGATAAATTCGTACGTCAATAAACGCTTTCAGTTCTGTTAACAGAACAATAATCCGTTCCCTTTTTGCTAATTGGAGGTTTTTCTATATCTTAGGAAAACCTCTTTTTATATGCGCTGGAGAAAATTTAACGGCGATCTGATCGAATTACCCATTATCAAGGCGGTGGAAAATGCTATCAAACGTGAGACAGCAGCAGGTTTCAGGCTGAAGGTTTGCATCGGCACTGATTCGCAGGTAAAGGGAAAAGAGACGGAATTCGCTACGGTAATTGTATTTCTGCGGGAAGGGCATGGTGGATTTATGTTCATCCACAATGAAAAAACAAAGCATCAGTTCTCTATCAAAGAAAGAATGCTGACGGAAGTAGCCAAGAGTATCGAGATCGCTTATGAACTGTGCAACCTGTTCACTGTTTACAATGTGGATATGGAAGTACATGCGGACATCAACACCAACCCGCAATTCAAAAGCAATGATGCGCTCAAAGAAGCAATGGGCTATATTCTCGGTATGGGCTTTGCCTTCAAAGCCAAACCGGAAGCCTTCGCCAGCAGTAGTTGTGCCAACAAAGTCGTTAACTGACAGCTACCCCGCTAACACTCAATAATGCGGGGATACTCCCCGGTAAAAGCTGACTTCCTTACTTTTTCGTTTTCCTGCTCAGACCAACGACCAGTACGATCAGAAAAAAGATACCAATACCTAAGTATAGCATAGATTAATTTTCCTAAATCTATCAACTTATAAAAGAAAAATAAATACCAGGAGAAAGGTATTTTTAGCGAAGCCGGGTTACAGGAATAGCATTCTTGTTCTCAGTAGTTGCAGCTTTGATTTCCGGGCTTTCGTTTTGGGAAGTCACGGAGTTAGAATCAAGAAACATTCTCTCAATCTTTTTGGTGTCTTCCTGTGCAAAGGAAAATGTCACCAGTACCATGACAAACAATATAACTACAATGTTTCTTTCGGATAAGATTCTTTTCATAATTAAATTCGATGGGCAAAAATAAGCCAATAATCCCGAATCACAATTTTGTAAAATTCTTATTCAGGTTTCCGATATAGTCAAGAATCGGTTTTCTTCCTTCCTTGCTCAGGGCAGAAGTCACAAAATACGGAGGAGGCACTTCCCAGTTATCAGATAATGCTTTAAGAAACTCTTCCACATGCCGTTTCGTAGCCGCGGGTTTATTCTTATCCGTTTTTGTAAAGGCCAGCACAAAAGGAATTTCCCATTTCCCCAATTGGTTGATGAAGTCCAGGTCTATTTGCTGCGGCTCATGCCGGCTATCTATCAATACGAATAAACAAACAAGGTTTTCTCTTTTGCGGATATAGTTCTCTATCATTTGCTCCCAGCGACGGCGGCTGCTTTGGGATATTTTAGCATACCCATAGCCGGGAAGATCCACCATATACCATTTCTTCTTATCGTTGGAAACGATTTCAAAATGATTGATCAGTTGTGTCTTGCCAGGAGCAGCCGAGGTTTTAGCCAGGTTCTTATTATTGCTGATCATATTCATCAGCGATGACTTGCCTACATTGCTGCGCCCGATAAATGCATACTCGGGCCTGTCTGCTTTGGGGCATTGAGCGTATTCAGCGTTACTGATCAGGTATTGAGAAGAAGTGATTTCCATGGAGGGTGCAAGATAAAGAGTATCCTTTTAACCGGTGAACCATTTAAATATCCCGAAAGGATCAATGATCAGCAGAATCAAAGCGCTGATAAATCCCAATAATCCTATTACAACAGGAATATGATCCTTCTTTGTGCTCCGCCTGTTGGAAATAACGGCAAGAGGTGTCAGCAGAGCCCAGATGATCATTAAAGCAAACGTGGCAAATAACAAAAATCTTAACACGTTAAAATAATTTTCAGAAATTTCATAGGGCTTATCTGTATTGCCATAGTAAAGAACCCTGTCACGGACTAATTTATTATAAAAGAGGATGCATACAAAGCCTGCTTGAACTGCAAGCAATGAATAACTTATTACGTAATACAGGTCTTTAAAAGTACGCATTGTTTAAAGTCCTTATGTTATTCCGGAGTCATTTAGTGATTGAATTTACATATTAATTTTAGCACTGGATGTCCTGTATAATTGCCAAATCTGAACACTTCGTTTCATATATCATCAATCCGCCAATCCATCTCAAAAAACTTCACCCCACTAACTCCGTCCAGTTTTTTACCTTCGCAGCACTATGACAGAAAAGATCCTGATCCTCGATTTTGGCTCCCAATATACCCAATTGATAGCCAGGGCCGTACGCGAGGCCAATGTATATTGCGAGATCATCCCCTACCATAAAAAGTTTGAATTTGAACCCGGTCTGAAAGGCATTATCCTTTCAGGTTCTCCCTTTTCCGTCAATGAAGAAAAAGCGCCGGACGTAAACGTACAGGAGTTTATAACCAGGGTTCCGGTGCTTGGTGTTTGCTATGGGGCGCAACTGACTGCCAAACGATACGGAGGAAGAGTAGAAAAAAGCAGCAAGCGGGAATATGGTCGGGCTGTTTTACAAAAAGCAAAGGAAGATCTGCTGCTGAATGGCGTTTCTCAACAAAGCCAGGTATGGATGAGTCACGCTGATACGATATTGGAACTGCCAAAAGGCTTTGAATTATTAGCTACCACTGAAAGTATTCCCATTGCTGCATTTAAAAAGAACGGCGCTCACGACTTTCCTCTCTATGGTGTACAGTTTCACCCGGAAGTATATCACTCCACTGAAGGAAAGAAAATACTGCATAATTTCCTGGTGAATATCTGCGGTTGTTCGCAGGATTGGACACCGGCTCATTTTATTACTGATACGGTAGCTGCATTGAAGAAAAAGATCGGCGATAGAAAAGTCATCATGGCGCTCAGTGGTGGCGTTGATTCTACAGTGGCGGCCACGCTGATACACAAAGCTGTTGGCGACCAGTTGCACGGCATTTTTGTTGACAATGGAGTACTTCGCCAGGATGAATTCAGCCAGGTACTCGTCACGTATGCGAAACTTGGCCTGAACGTGGAAGGTATTGATGCGAAGCAACGCTTTTATGCCGCACTTGCCGGGCAAACCGATCCTGAAACCAAACGAAAGATCATCGGCAGTATGTTTATTGATATTTTCCAGGAAGAGGCTAAAAAAGTAGAGGGAATAGGTTTGCTTGGGCAGGGAACTATCTATCCTGATGTGATTGAAAGTATGTCTGTTCACGGCCCGTCTGTAACCATTAAATCACATCATAATGTAGGTGGCCTGCCGGAACATCTGCACCTGGAACTGGTAGAACCTTTACGGTCATTGTTCAAAGACGAAGTAAGAAAAGTCGGGAGAGAACTGGGCATTCCGGCTGAAATGATAGACCGGCATCCATTCCCCGGGCCGGGACTCGCCATCCGCATTTTGGGAGAGATCACGGAAGAAAAGGTACAATTGTTGCAACAGGCAGACCACTTGTACGTAAAAGCATTGAAAGATGCCGGTTTGTATGCAACGGTATGGCAGGCCGGGGCAATCTTATTGCCGGTAAAAAGTGTAGGTGTGATGGGTGATGAAAGAACCTACGAATTTACGGTAGCGTTAAGGGCCGTGACCAGTGTGGACGGTATGACAGCGGACTGGGCTCATTTGCCTTATGAGTTTTTGGCCAATATCTCTAATGAGATCATTAATAATGTAAAAGGCATTAACAGGGTGGTATATGATATCAGCAGCAAGCCGCCTGCAACGATAGAATGGGAATAAATGGTGAATAGGGCGCGGCAACAATAAATCAGCGAATTAAATCAGGATATGAAAAAGAACATAGTACCATCACTGGCCTTCATCTTATCGCTTTATTCTTCACATGCGCAGGATACCACTTTACATGCATTGGATACAGCCATAGCTGCCACAAAACATAAGATCGCCATTTTCGCTCCGCTATATCTTGATTCAGCATTTGATGCTGCCGGTGAATACCGCTATCCCAAAAACACATTTCCAAAATTCATCAACCCTGGTCTTGAATTTTATGAAGGCGCGCAACTGGCGTTGGACTCCATGGCCAAAGAAGGAAAAGAGCTGGAAGTGCTGGTATATGATACACGATCAGCCACGGAAACGCTGGAAGAACAATTGAATAAACCTGAAATGCAGGACGCTGAATTGATCATAGCGCATTGCAGCGGCAACGAAGTAAGGATTTTCTCCGAAGCAGGGCTGAGAAAAAATATTCCTGTTATCAATACTACCGTTCCCAATGATGGAGGGTCTTCAGGCAATCCATTTTTTCTCATATTGAATTCCACGTTAAAAACACAGTGTGAAGGTATTTACCGGTATGTACAAAAATATTATGCAATCAACCCGGTAATCGTATTCAGGAAAAAAGGGGCATCAGAGGATCAGATCAAAACTTATTTTGATGATTTCAGCAAGACGACCGTATCTGTTCCATTAAAAATAAAATATGTTGATCTTACCGACAGCTTTACGGTGAAACAATTGCAGGCGCATCTTGATACTACACGTACCACGCTTTGCATAGCCGGCACCCTTGATGGTAATTTTGGGAAACGACTGGCATCACAACTCGCTTCCCTCAAAAAACAATATCCATCAGCAGTAATGGGTATGCCGACATGGGATGCCATTAAAGACTTTAATAAACCAGAGTTTAAAGGGCTTGAAATTATTTACGCTACTCCCTTCTACCATACAAAAATGGATAAGATCAGCCAGGCCATCAGCAATCATTTTACCAACAATATGTATGCCCGGCCCAGTGATATGGTTTTTCGCGGTTATGAAGTAACCTGGAAATTCGCGAATCTGTTGCTGCAATATGGAAAAGATATTTCTTCCAATCTCGGCAGTAAACAAAACAAGGTTTTTACGGATTTCGACATTCAGCCTGTTTTAAACAGGAAGACGATGTCACTTGATTATTTCGAGAATAAAAAATTATATTTTCTTAAATGGCAGGATGGAGTGATTAAAAGCGTGAACTGATTCGCTTGCCTTATTTCGAATTCTAAAATATCCGCTTAATAAAAAAACTTCCTGCTAATTATCAATTTCTTTTAGCAAACTTGGTAAGGCTTGGCATCAGTTGGATAATAAGTTGCAATGGCATATTTGTCAAAACCAGCTTCCCTCGTTCCATGTTATTTAGGTCGTGTAAATGTTATTTGCTGCTTTACCTTTTTCAGCATCGCTTCTTCATGCATTCCTTTCATTGTGGCTATCCCTTCTTCGATGGTCTTCGGGTCGGTTAGTTCTTCAAACAGCCGCTGGTTATCATCGCTGGCTGCCATCCATTCGTCCAGTTCATCATGTTCTTTTTCACTTAGTGTTTGGCGCAGGTAGCCCGCTATCAGCCAGGCTACTCTGTCCGGTGGCGTGGGCTCATTTTTTAGCATATCCTCCTGTTCGTCTTTCATGCTATTAAGGTAAAAATATTTTTCACCTCCTCCATCTTATTTATGCGGGTTGGTAATGGTAATCTCTAAATTCTTTTAAAAATTATTTTTGTGCCTTAGGGCTTACGGAGTGCAGGAGAAGTATTAAAATAGCATGCAGGTGCTGTTTCAGTCTCAATACCATTTTGAACGAAAGAAGTATCATTCGTCAAAGAATAGTTTTTCTTTTTTTAAAATGATTAGTTTTAAGGTAGTTTTACATACTTGAAAAATAGTTTTAAACTACCTATATGCAAGATCTAAGATCAGGAAACTCTTACGATATTGGAAAATAAAGCTATTGGCAGAAATATCTCAATACTTCGGAAGCTCCGCGATAAAAAAGCTTTTGACATAGCTGAACAGCTTGGAATGAAAGAAGCCGCTTATATTAAATACGAACGAGGTGAAACCCAGATCACTATTGAATTTATTCAAAAGGTCGCTGAAATTCTCAAAATAGACCCTTTACAAATACTCACTGTATCTCCGAATAATATTATTGATAACGGCAATTGTTCCCCAATAGCCATACATGGAGAAAGTCATTATCAAACTACAAATGAAGAGCAAACTAAAATGATACTCAAACTTATGGAAAGTGTTTTATCACTTAATGACAGGTTGGTTACAATGTTGGAGAAGAAGGAGAGTTAAATTACCTGATTGAAGACTCTTAACTGAGTTGCTTGCTGAAAAGGAGACATAAAAAATTCCCGTTGCCGGGATTGTAATAAACAAATGTTGAAAAAGAATATAAATTATTAGTTATAATCTGAGTAAGGTTGATACTCTTTTAATAGTTCCTCTATCTTTTTAATCCATTCAGCCTGTTGGTCTTTTTTCCGGCTATGGTCGGTTTCCCTGTCATATTGATCCTGGAAATCTCCTTTTTCACCGGCAACACTTTCATAGATTGCCCTGAGATCTTTTTGGTAAGTAGTTGTATTGAACCGGTATTCACTCATTTTCTTATTCAGCTTGCGGGCAAATATTTCTGCAATATCAAAATGCCCCTGTTCATGTTGCAGTATATACTCTGTTTTGGATTCACCCCATGACCTTGTTTTAGAAAACCTGCATTGAATTTTCCAGGTGAAACTTTTTGCTTCGATATGGTATTCGATACCCAGGTACGTAGTAGTCAGTGCGGCTGCATCAGAATTGGGGTCGGGCCTGCCTTTATAGTCGCTCCATACCAGTTGCCGGGATGCAGACCATTCTATAAGCTCCTCGTTTTTGTCCTGTGAGAAACAAAATGCGGGAATAAAGAAAAGCAGCAGGAAAATTTTTCTTAGTTGTTGCATACACAGTTATAAACGTTAAGCTGGTGCAAAAGGTATAAAAGAAATACTAAAAAAGCCTCTCCGGCTAAGGAGAGGCTGTAAATAAAGCAGAAGCTGTTAGTATTAGCTAATATCCGGAGCTGCCCCTATCACTTCTGCAGACACACCGTCCTTATATTTTTCAAAATTCTTTATAAATAAACCTGCCAGGTATTTCGCTTTTTCATCGTAATCATTTTTATCAGCCCATGTATTTCTCGGATCCAGTACTTGAGAAGGAACACCAGGACATTCTTTAGGAACAGCCATACCAAAAACAGGATGAAAATCAAATTCAATATTGTGCAGTTTCCCTTCGAGGGCGGCAGTAATCATAGCCCTGGTAAATTTTAATTTCATGCGCTTGCCAACACCATAAGGACCGCCTGTCCAGCCGGTATTGATCATCCATACATTTACTTTATTCTCTCTCATTTTATCGCCAAGCATTTGCGCATACTTTCCGGGGTGTAAGGGAAGAAACGGCGCTCCGAAACAAGCGCTGAATGTAGGTTTAGGTTCTGTTACACCCGCTTCCGTACCTGCTACCTTCGCAGTATAGCCGGAGATGAACTGGTACATGGCCTGGCCCGGGGTCAGTTTTGAAATGGGAGGCAACACACCAAAGGCATCGCAAGTCAAAAAGAAAATATTTTTAGGCAGTTTACCTACAGATGGTTCCAGTGAATTACTGATATAATCCAGCGGATAAGATACCCTTGTATTTTCTGTAATAGAACCGTCTTCAAAATTGATGGTATTGGTACCCGGGAAAAAAGTAACGTTCTCTGCCAATGCCCCTGGCCGGATAGCATTATATATCTCGGGTTCTTTTTCTTCAGTAAGCCCGATCGTTTTAGCATAGCAACCGCCTTCAAAGTTGAAGATGTTATCACCCGTCCATCCATGTTCATCATCACCGATCAGTTTACGGTTAGGATCAGCGCTTAATGTTGTTTTGCCGGTTCCACTCAGCCCAAAGAAAATTGCGGTATCACCATCCTTGCCCATATTGGCGCTACAGTGCATACTCAATACATTTTTTTCCTGTGGTAAAATATAGTTGAGGATAGTAAAAATGCCTTTCTTAGTTTCGCCAGTATAACCAGAGCCTGCGATCAGGATCGTTTTATGCTTAAAGGAAACGACAGCGGCATTGTGTTGCCTTGTACCGCATTTTTGGGGGTTAAGTTTCAGGCCCGGAGCTGAGATAACATGCCATTCAGGTTCAAATTTTTCCAGTTCCTCTTCGGTTGGCCGCAGGAACATATTGTAGGCAAAGAGATTATTCCAGGGCTTTTCATTGATGACACGAATGTTGAGCCGGTAACGCGGATCGGCGCAGGCATAACACTCCCTGACCCATAGCTCAGGCAACTGGTTCAGGTAATTCACTATTTCTTTATAGATGATATCGAAATAGCGGGGTTCAATGGCGATGTTGAAATCGTTCCAGTGAATCGTTTTTTCCGTCATCTCATCTTTTACTATGAATTTGTCTTTCGGAGATCTGCCGGTGAATTCGCCGGTTTTGATTACCAAAGCGCCGGTATCATTTAAAACACCTTCGCCAATGCGAATAGTATCCTGTACTAATTCTTCCGGCGATAACTGGTAGTGAATGATTTCTGATGTGGTAAGGCCTAAACGGATCAAAGCTTTTTTAGAAAAAGCTAAAGCAGGTACTGACATAAATCAAGCAGAGCATTTGTTTCGGTACAAAGTTAATCAAACATCTGACCTATACAAACGGGTGTTAGTTTTAAGAATTTGTCATCCTATAAAAATCCAGTTAATTTTTGAATTAGTTAAAACGGGATAAGCTGATCACTTGAATAATATCTAAAATACCTGTCTGAACGCTAAAGAACCTTTATTTCTTCCAAATTGGAAAGACGGCTGGATTAATAATGTATTCATATAGTAAGGCCTCTACTTTACTTGATTTTAGATGTGGACTGCTATCGGAGATTTTTTGATACAGAACCATTTATCTTTAACCCCTTAAAGCCAGCTAATGAAGAATCTGCCTCTTAACTCTGAACTGTTTATTAAAAACCGGGAACGTTTTGTAAGCCGGATGCAGAAAAATTCCATTGCCATTTTTGTAAGCAATGATGAAGTGCCCTCCAACGGTGATGCCATTTACAGGTATAAAACCAATAGTGATCTCTATTGGTTGACCGGAATAACGCAGGAGGATAGCATGCTGATCTTTTTCCCGGATAATCCTGACGCTAAATACAGGGAAGTGCTGGTATTGGTAAGACCCAATGAACTCAAAGAAAAATGGGACGGAAAAAGATTACGCAGGAATGAAGCGCAGGAAATGAGTGGTATAAAAACGATAGTGTGGCTGGATAGCCTGGAAGGATTATTACAATCATGGATACACCTGGCAGATACGATATACCTTGATACAAATGAAAATGACCGCAAAGCGAGTTTGATACGAACAAGAGATTATCGTTTTGTGGATGAAATGAAAAGCCGTTATCCCCTGCATCACTACGAACGGGCGGCAAAGATCCTGAAAGAACTCCGTGGCATCAAGACTGCGCTGGAAATAGAGGTATTGCAAAAAGCCATTGATATTACTGACAATACGTTCCGTCGTTTGCTGAAGTTCATTAAGCCCGGAGTGATGGAATACGAGATAGAAGCGGAGATTATACATTCTTTCCTTAGCCAGCGCTCTGCCGGTGAAGCGTATGGCAGCATCATCGCCAGTGGCGACAGGGCAAGAACATTGCATTATGTGTCTAACAACCAGGAATGTAAAGACGGCGAACTGATATTAATGGACTTTGGCGCTGAATATGGCGGTTATAATGCTGATCTTACAAGGACCATTCCTGTCAATGGAAAATTTACAAGACGTCAGAAAACAGTTTATAATGCCTGCCTGCATTTACATGATTATGCAAAAAGCTTATTGAAGCCTGGCATCTCTATTATTGATTATACAGATAAAGTAGGTGAAGAAGCCACGCAGCAATTTTTGAAAATAGGTCTATTGAAAAAAAGCGATGTAAAGAATGAAGACCCGGAGAACAGGGCTTATCGAAAATACTTGTACCATGGCATTTCGCATCATTTAGGTATAGACGTACATGACCTGGGCACAAGAACAGAACCGGTCAAAGCCGGAATGGTATTTACTGTAGAGCCGGGTATTTACATCGAGCAGGAACAAATGGGAGTGAGAATCGAGAATAATTTATGGATCACCAAAAACGGGAACAAAGACCTGATGAAGAACATTCCCATCACGGCGGAAGACATCGAAGCACTCATGAAAAAATAAATTTATCTTTCCTGCATGAAGCATATTCCTAACCTTTTTACCTTACTCAATTTATTTTTCGGTTGCTGTGCTATCGTGTTTGTGTTACAAAATGGTATTTCCATTTTTTACAACGGCGAAAACCCCCAGTTGGTTGATATGCCCGAAAAGATTGTGATCGCTTCGGTGTTTATCGGGTTAGCAGGCGTTATTGATTTTCTGGATGGCTTTGTTGCCCGTATATTTAAAGCTACTTCTGCTATGGGTAAGCAATTGGACTCCCTTGCCGATGTGGTAAGTTTCGGCGTGGCTCCCGGAATGATCATCTACCAGTTTCTCCGGTTAAGTTTTGCCAATCAGGAAAATGGCCTGGATGTTTCATTGGTATGGTTGATGCCAGCTTTTATTCTTCCCTGTGCCGCAGCCTGGAGATTAGCCAAGTTTAATATTGATGAAGGCCAGCAATATTCTTTCAAAGGTGTTCCTACACCCTCAGTGGGTTTGGTGGTTGCTTCATTACCATTGATATATTGGTACAGTAATAATGAAACGGTCATTGATCTTTTACGCAACAAATGGTTCCTGTATGCTGTCGTTTTGTTACTCAGCTATCTGATGGTATCTAATTTGTCCATCATGGCCCTGAAGTTCAAAGACTATTCTTTAAAAACTAACCTGCCAAAGATTATTCTGGCAGCAGCTTCCATCATTCTTATATTATTCCTTAAATGGCTGGCTGTTCCTGCCATATTCATCCTTTACATTGGCGTATCTTTGGCCTTCAAAAATAAATCAGCATGACCTATACTGTTCAGATAAAAGTAATGCCGTTAAAAGAATTATTGGATCCGCAGGGAAAAGCCATTGTCGGCGGCTTGCAAAATCTTGGATTAAATAATATTGCGGATGTACGTGTTGGAAAAAATATTACGTTGCAGATAAATGCCGATTCTCCGGTACAGGCAAAGCAAATCGCGGAAGAAGCCAGTAAGAAACTATTGGCAAACCCTGTGATGGAGTATTTTGAAATTGAAACCTCCCAATCCGCCTGAGGCGGAGAGTTTATAGACGTTAATCAAATTAAATTTTTCTTCAGGTTTGAACAGCTCACAAAAAGGAGAGGGTAACAATGATCTAAGTTCTCCCTTTCGGGGGACAGTAGGTATGCTTTTTCTAGTCCCCACTCCTATAGGTAATCTGAAAGATATCACACTCCGTGCTATAGAAGTGTTGAAAGATGTTGATCTCATTCTGGCAGAAGATACCCGGACTTCTTCTCACTTGCTGAATCATTACCAGATAACCAGGCCCCTTTCTCCCTATCACCAGCATAATGAGCATAAAATTTTGCAGCATCTTGTTGTACAATTATCAGAAGGTAAAAAGATCGCATTGATGACGGATGCAGGGACGCCTAGTATTTCCGATCCTGCTTTTTTATTGGTCAGGGAATGTATAAAAGCCGGCGTTAAAGTTGAATGCCTGCCCGGCGCTACGGCATTTGTACCGGCATTGGTAAATAGCGGCATTCCCACCAACCGTTTTTGCTTCGAAGGTTTTTTACCCATTAAAAAAGGACGACAAACATTGTTGAAAAAACTGTCAGAGGAAGAACGGACGATGATATTTTATGAGTCGCCGGTAAGGTTAGTAAAAACGTTAGAAGAGTTCATGGGTTATTTTGGTGAAGACCGCTTATGCTGTGTCAGCCGTGAGCTTACCAAAATGTTTGAAGAGAACAAAAGAGGATCATTAAAGGAAGTCAGCACTTATTTCAAGGAGAAAACTGTAAAAGGAGAAATAGTAATTGTAGTCGCGGGAAAAGTGCAGTGATAATAAATTCCTAAAATCTTTCTGGCATGATTTTAATTAGCCTTTCTGTGTCAACTTTGCGACTGATAAAATCCAAAAATTATGAACAAGAAGATTTTTTTACTGGTATCTGTATCCTTATTTGTTTTAGCTAACATTTCATTTGCCCAGATCCGGGAGATACCAAAGGTTGTAGAAGAAACCTTTTCACAGCAGTACAACGGCGCTAATAATATTGATTTTAAAGATCAGCTGGTAAGAGTAGATGTACATTTTGAACTCAAAGGTGATAAGATGATCGCTTCCTATACGAATAAAGGGATATGGAAAGAAACAGAAAAAGAATGGAGTTTTGATAAACTTTCTGAAGAAGTGAAAGATGGTTTTCAGAAAAGTAAGTATGCGGACAGGGAAGTGGAAGAAACCACTGTATTCTACCTGCCTGGTGGCACAGAGCAGTATCGCATAAAGGCCAAAAAAAGTGGCGTTGACAAGAAATATCTTTATTTCAATACAAAAGGCAGGTTGTTGCGAACTTCGATAACCTTGTAATACTATTTTTCAATGAATATATCAACTCCCTTCAGGGGAGTTTTTTTATTGTCACTGTTCAATTTTAAGGTTTATCCTAACGTTCCTTTACCGAAATTTGCCTTTTAAATAATGAAGGATAAATGAGAAGAATAATCCTGGTAACGATTGGTAGCTTTTGTCTTGGTGTTTCATTTGCGCAGCCTGAACGCTGGCAGCAGCGTATCAAATATGCGATGGATGTAAACCTTGATGTAAAAACCAATAAGATTACCGGTAAACAAACCATCAATTATACTAATAATTCTCCTGATACTTTAGATAAGATCTTTATTCACCTGTTCTGGAATGCGTTTCAGCCAAACAGTATGATGGATGTTGTAAGCCGCAATACGGAAAACCTGGTACTTGGAAGAAGCAATGGCACAGACGTCACCGATTTTGACCGCAGGTTTAAAAAAAGGATCGTTGACCTGTCTCCTGATGAACAGGGATATTGTAATGTGATAAAATTCATTTTTAACGGAAAAGCGCAGCAAACCCAACTTTATGAAACGATACTGGAGGTGACTCTTGACAAAAAGATATTGCCCGGATCCACCGTTGTATTTAATACTGAATGTGAATGCCAGGTGCCGAAGCTGACACGCCGCAGCGGGAGAGATAGTCCGGAAGGAATACGATATAGTTTAGGACAATGGTATCCAAAAATAGCAGAGTATGATTACCTCGGCTGGCATGCTGACCAGTATATCCGGGGAGAGTTCTATGGTATATGGGGAGATTATGCTGTGAGTATAACATTGGATAAAAAATATAAACTCGGCGCAACAGGAGAATTACAAAATATCGCTGATATAGGATGGGGATATGATAAAGAAGGATCGCCATTAAAAAATAGTACAGGCAATCTGCGAACATGGAAATTTCTTGCAAAAAATGTACATGACTTTGTATGGGCGGCTGACCCGGATTACAAGCATATTACCCGGAAGACAACGAATGGTCCGCTTCTTCATTTTATTTATAAAGAGGATAAGAATATGGAGGAATACTGGCAGGCTACTGCAGACAGCTGTGCTATGATCTATCCCTTTATGGCAAAAACGTTCGGGGCATATACTTACCCTGTCTATTCATTCCTTCATGGCGGTGGAGGAGGCACGGAATATCCTATGGCTACACTGGTTAGAAATTATTCATTTGAGACAGCTGTGCATGAGTGGTGCCATAGCTGGTACCAGATGATGTTAGGGTCTAATGAGAATTTGTACGGATGGATGGACGAAGGATTTACAAATTATGCGGAAGCCCGTGTGCTGGCATGGTTACGTAATAAAGATTTTTTTGCAAATGCTGATGAATACAGGCTTTATTTTAACCTGGTCAAAAGCCCCTATGACGAACCCATGAGCACACCCGCCAACCAGTTTAATACCAACTATGCTTATAACTATAATTCCTATTATAAAGGATCAGTGTTTTTAAGACAGCTTGGTTATATAGTCGGTGAGAAGATCATGGATAAAATTTTACTGGAGTATTACAGGGTATGGCGTTTCAAACATCCGAACCCGGATGATTTTATTCGTGTGGCTGAGAAAACAAGCGGCCTTCAATTGGAATGGTATAAATCGTATATGGTCAATACAGTAAAAACGGTGGATTACAGAATTGATAGTCTCTGGGACGACAACTCTAAAACGAAGATCCGCATCAGGCGTACAGGCCAGATGCCCATGCCGATTGATCTGCAAATAACTTTTAAGGACGGGAGCAAAGAGCTTCATTACATTCCCCTTGACCTGATGTTTGGCGAAAAGCCTGCAGAAGACTCAATAGTACGAAAAACTTATCCCGCCTGGAAGTGGACACATGACACGTATGTAATAGAAGGTAGCAGAAAACTCATTGATATTTCAATAATTGAAATTGACCCAACATTACGGCTCGCCGATATAGAAAGAAGAAACAACAGGCTTAAATTGTAAAACAAATATTCTATAAACGACAAAACCATCCGCCAGCTGGCGGATGGTTTTTTATCGTTTGATTAGGCCCCTTTTATATTCAATTAAGGTAAAATGGTCAATGGATGTTTATGGGCACGAATCATATTACATAAATACGATGCGAAAATAGGTACATGCATTTACCTGGCATATACCACAAAAGTGGTATTTTTTGTTGCGGGCTTTGAAAAATGGGGTCTTTACCGGCCGAAATACTTGTTTACTGCCTCTACCCGGTTGCTGACATGCAGTTTTTCGTAAATGTGATAGACATGTTTTCTTACAGTTTCAGAGCTGAGAAACAATTGAGAGGCAATTTCCTTATACATCAAACCTTTGGACAATTGTTCCAATATCTCCTTTTCCCGGTTGGTCAATAGGTTCAGGCTGCTTGTAGTGCCTGTTGTGGCTGGTTTATTTTGAAAAGCAGCTACTACTTTTCGGGCTATTTGGCTGCTCATGGGGGCGCCTCCCTGGTATAATTCGCGGATCGCCTCCAACAGCTTAGACGGCGCCGTCTTTTTTAAAATATAACCGCTGGCGCCTGCGCTCAGCGCTTCAAATATTTTCTCATCTTCTTCATATACCGTACACATCATGTAATTGGTAGCTGGCGTCTGTGGTTTCAGTACCCTTACACAATCAATACCGCTTAAAGTGTCCCCGAGGTTGATGTCCATCAATACTACATCGGGCTTCAGGGATGGTATTTTATTGATGGCTTCTTCAGCCGTGCCGATAGTAGCAATGCACCTGAATCCGTCTGACATGGTGATGATCTCTTCCAATCCATTTCGTAGCTGCTTAATATCGTCAACTATGCAGACAGAAATTTCATTCATGGGCCAAAGGTCATGTTTAGTGAACAGACGGGCAATACTACTAACAGGTATTTTTAGCGGGGAACATACAAAATGTATTTTTCTCTGAAAAATTCTTCCGGGAAAATATCATGAATTTCCATAATGCGTGGACGGGTATCACTTTCTTGTATCTCTGATACCAGGTCGCCACCTTTCAGGCAGATAAGACCAGGTTTCATAGTCGTGAGTTCAGAGTTACTTCCAGACTCCATATTTTTTCTCAAAAGAGGTTTACTCCATCGCCATAGGTCTTTCAAAGGTGCTACCGCCCTCGATACTACGAAGTCAAACTTTCTTCCCATAATTTTTTCCACCCGGGTATGCTGAGTGGTGATATTTTTCAAACCAATACCTTCAGCTACAGCTTCGGTTACTTTTAATTTTTTAGCAATACTGTCAACCATGTGAAATTTTACTTCAGGAAAAAAAATAGCTAACGCAATACCGGGAAAGCCCCCGCCGGTTCCAAGGTCAATTATTTCTGAGCCGGGTTGAAATTCAAAAGCAGCAGCAATGCTGAGTGAATGCAAAACATGTTTTTCATACAGCCCATCTATATCTTTCCGGGAAATGACATTGATCTTTTCATTCCATTCCTTGTACAAACTTTCCAGTGTTTTCAACTGGTCAAGTTGGTGTGCTGTAAAATCAGAAAAGTATTTAAGGATAATGTCCATAACAAATTGTGAATGGTGAATAGTCAGTGGTGAATGTAAGTTAATGGTATAAGAGAGAGAGACGGTTCACCAATACCTATTCACTACCCGCTTTTAACTCCAGTTCCTTTTCGCCTTTCTCCATAATGCCGGGGCAAAGATGATATAATAAAGAAACATCCAGATATCCAGTACTACAAACCAGGGCCATAGATCTTTTTCCCCCATTTTTCCCATGGATTTATATAACATATAACCCTGTACTAAAAGACGTAATGCGAAAAGCCCAATGGCGAAACGCCAGTCATAAAAAATAATAGTAGCCATGAACAGCGGATAAAAAAGAAATTGCGTACCTACATATAAGCCCAGTAGGAATTTGTGTTTAGATTTATAGAACCTCGCTGTTGTGTAATGTCTTGATTTTTGCTTTAGCCATGCAGCCCAGGTTTTTTTTGGAACGGAGCGGGTGACTGCTTCCGGATCAATGATGATCGCTGTATTTTTTTTGGTAGCTACTTTATTGATGAAGAGATCATCATCGCCGCTGGGTATATGATTAATAGAAGAAAACCCCTTATTGCGAAAAAATAAATCTTTTTTATAGGAAAGATTCCTTCCTACGCCCATGTACGGAATGCCGGCCAGTGCATACGAAAGATACTGAAGCGCTGTATGAAAAGTTTCAAAGCGGATAAGTTTATTCAGTATTCCGGGGCGTTTATGGTAAGCGCCATAGCCTAATACTATTTCAATATCATCATCATAAGCATCCTGCATTTTTTGTATCCAGAATTCACTGGCAGGTACACAATCCGCATCTGTCAGCAGCAGCACTTCATGCCTTGATTCTTTAATACCAATGGATAAGGGATATTTTTTTCCGGAAATCAGTTTGGCTTCCTGCGTCAGTTCTACCACATTCAATGATTTGAATGTCTTTTTTAACTCCTGCAAAATGTATTTGGAATCATCAACGGAGTTGTCATTTACCGCTACTACTTCATAAGTACTGCGATAGTTTTGAACTAATACTCCCGGCAAATTGCGGGCAAGGTTTTCATCTTCATCCCTGGCGCAAATGATAACAGAGACGGGATGTTGCTGCGACTTTATTTTCTCCTTTGGTTTGTAAAAAGCTATCCGGCTGAAGAACCAGGCGTAATAAAAAACCTGTATAGCGGTAGCAGCGACGAAACAATACAAGATAATCTCTTCCCAGTTAGTTAGTAGCATGGCCGCGAAGGTAATCAAGATAAGGCACAAGACACAAGAGAAACACAAGGCAGTATAGTAAGTGTATGACAATGCACTTTTTTTATTATATTTTATATGCTGAAATCACCTTTCTTTCCGGTAACCTGAATCTTGTTTCTTCTATACTGTTTCATGTACCTTGCAGGCTTTTATGGCAGCATTACAATTTCAACTTCAACATACTGACGCAGGGAGTAAGGCAAGAACCGGCAAAATAACTACCGATCATGGTGAGATACTAACTCCTATCTTCATGCCAGTAGGCACAACCGGAAGTGTAAAGGCCGTCACCCAACAACAATTGCTCAATGATGTAAAAGCGCAGATCATCCTGGGAAATACCTATCATTTATATTTGCGGCCGGGATTGGAAGTATTGGAAAAAGGAGGTGGCCTGCACCATTTCAACGGATGGCATAAACCGATACTGACTGATAGCGGTGGCTACCAGGTTTTTTCACTGGCAGGCACCCGCAAGATAAAAGAAGAAGGGGTTACTTTCCAATCACATATTGACGGATCAAAACATCTGTTTACACCGGAAATAGTCATGGACATTCAGCGTAGTATTGGTGGTGATATCATCATGGCCTTTGATGAATGCCCACCCGGAGGTTGTGAATTTACTTATGCCAAAACTTCCCTGGAACTTACGAACCGCTGGCTGGATCGCTGTTTCGCCCGTTTCAATACTACAGATGATAAATACGGTTATACCCAAAATCTTTTTCCGATAGTACAAGGAGGAACTTACAAAGACCTGCGGAAGCAATCCTGCGAATATGTTGCTTCCAGAGAGGCAACGGGTAATGCCATTGGTGGCCTGAGTGTTGGCGAGCCAGAGCCCGTGATGTATGAAATTTGCGAGTGGTGTTGTGATCACTTACCAAAAGAAAAGCCCCGCTACCTGATGGGAGTAGGTACACCCTGGAATATCCTGGAATGTATCGGCATGGGCATTGATATGTTTGATTGTGTAATGCCAACGCGTAACGGAAGAAACGCTATGCTTTTTACCACGCGGGGAGTTATTAATATTGATAATAAAAAATGGGAGTTTGATCTTTCACCGATTGATGAGGGATTAGACTGTGAGACCAGTAATTATTACTCTAAGGCCTATTTACGCCACCTGATGAAATCAAAGGAGATACTTGGGCTTACCATTGCCAGTGTTCATAATCTTGCATTGTATTTATGGCTGGTAGGTGAAGCAAGAAAACATATTGAGCAGGGAGATTTTGCCGGATGGAAAAAGGAGATGGTGGAAATATTGAAACGAAGGCTATAGCTTGTATAATCCGTATTTGATGGCAAATATTACCAGCCCGATGCGGGATTGCACTTTAAGTTTCTTTAAAAGCTCATCCCGGTAATTGTCAACCGTACGGGGGCTTATTTCCATTTTCTGCGCTATTTCTTTATAGGTTATTTCTGTACAGGCCAGTTGCAGAAAGGTCAGTTCATTTTCTGTGAGAGAAGTTACCAACGAAACTTCATTTATCTTATGATCTTTTTCGGTAACGTAGTTGAGCATTTTATGGCTCACGAGGTCATTCATAAAAAAACCAGTGTCGCGGATACTATCCAGCGCCTGCCTGAATACAGCCGGCTTGCTGTCTTTAAGAATATAACCCCTGGCGCCTCTTTTCAGCATGCTGATGATAATGGTATCTACATCCATTACGCTCAACACGAGTATTTTTGCAGCGGGGAGATTTTTTTTTATCCATTCAGCGGTTTCCAGTCCATTCATTTCCGGCATGGTAATATCAAGGAGTACAATATCGGGAGCCGGGAATGTTTTTAACTGATCAATGAATTCTTTTCCGTTGGCAGCTTCAAAGAGTACAGCATATTCTTCAAATGAGGTGATTAATGCAGCAAGACCATTACGAAGCAGGGTGTGGTCGTCAACCAATGCGATCTGTGTAATATTGTTAGCCAACTTTATCTGTTTTAATAGCAATGGTTACCAATGTTCCTTTTCCGGGCTCACTGTCAATGGCGATAGTGGCATTGATCATTTTAGCCCGGTTCTCTAAGTTACGTAATCCGGCACCATTGGAAACAGACTTGCTGTCAAAACCCTTTCCATTATCCTGTATCCAAATTAATAACTGGCCGTTTTGTTTTTCTGTTTCAAAAGATATTGTATCGGCGGCGGCATGTTTAGTGATATTATTGATCACTTCCTGTATCATGCGGAATAAGATGATAGGTTTGTCATTTCCAAGAGGCGGCAGGTCATCACTTATTTTACAATGGGTTGTATATTTCCCGGTATGCTGTAGTTGCTGTAGTAATTTAATTACCGGCAAGTGCCATCCGTTAATGCGTATATGATCTGCATCAAGCGAATGACTAAGGTTTCGCAGGTCAACAAGTGCTTTTGTCAGGATATCGTCCATCATCGCTATTTTGATGGCATCATCCGGGGCTTTTAGCGTATTAAGATTAATGCTGACCAGGCTCAGTACCTGGCCAATATTATCATGGAGCTCCTGGCTGATATGATGAAAGGTCTGCTCCTGTATTTCAAGCTTGGACTGGAGCAATGCTTGCTCAAATTGTATGTTCATCCTTTCTTTTTCCAGCAGCAGTTTGTTTTTTCTTTTCAGGTAAATCCGGAAAAGCATGAATACGGCCACCATCAGCAGCAATATAAAGAGGCTGGAAAAAAGGATAGGCAGAACGAAATCTAGTTTTTCTTTTTGCATAAATAAAAAGCGTAGCTGAAGCAACTGTACATGAAAATACTCATTACCTGGGGTATTACCTGGTACAGTTTTAGACCGAAAAGAGTAGAATGGTCAGCTACCAAATATTTTTGAAAGTTGATAGAAATACTGACCACGGGATAAAAAATAACAATACCAATTGTGATCCATACTACGGGACGCCAGTATTTTTCTTCTGCCAGGTTATCCAGGTAAAAAAAACGAAACAGGAACAATATTCCATAGAAAGTAATGACAAAACCCCGGGCCAGTGTCAGGTAACTACTTGTGGTAACAATGGATTCAAGAAAAAAATAGTTAGCCAGTGTAAAACCAAGATAAGCAAGCGTAAGCCATATCATTAGCTTACGCAATGGCTCCATAAATGGTATATGATAGTATATCCAGAAAAAAACAACAGCACTAATGGGCCTGTAAATATTATAAACGACTGCGTTAGATGCAGTATGATATAGTTGATTAATAGTTACAAGGGTAGTTTCCTGGATAAATACATATAAAAGGTATGGAATCAGGATACGGAGATGCCTGCTATGAAGCTGCTTTCGGTAAACACCTGCCATTACAGCACTGAAAAGAATGCTGGCCAGGTATGGTAAAGTAAATATCAGGCTCATTATGGATTTCCCGATCCGTCATTATATGGATTAGTGCGGTTGCCTCCTCCACCCTTTCCTTCTATGGGATCGGTAACCGGGTTGCCGTCTTTATAGGGCCATAATATAACGGTGGTCCGGCCTGCCTGGGCATGTCCTTCCGGGTAAAGGCCCATGAACACTCTCAGTTCATCTGCCTTTGGCATTACTCCAGCCAGCCATTCCATGACTGCACTGCCGGTAAAAGATACACTCTGCGTTTGCTTTTTCATATCCACGCCCAGCTTTGTCATGTAGTCAAAATAATCTTTGATCATGACATCGGCGGTGCCGGCGGGAATTGGTTTTCCTGTTGTCATAAAATAAAAGGTTTTGGTGATTTGTACTGAAAAGGTAAAGAAGACATGGCTATTTACAATAGTATAAAAGGAAAAAGGGTGAAAAAACGGTAAATGGCAGGGTGAAAAAACCCTGTTTAACCGGGTGAAAAAACCCTTGACTTGTATTGGTAAATTGATCCATATTTACAATAAGGATTATCTACATCCATTTACCATTAGACCGAAAGAAAATTCCCGGGACCAGTGCCCGTTCATAACATCTGTCGCCTGTGAGCGATTTACAGGCGGCAGATGATTTTGAAAAGACCCCTCTTCACATGATCTATCCTATCCTTCTAAACTTCAGTTAAATTTCCCCTGCATCCTGTACCATTAATTAATTGGTGACTGAAAAGTATTACCTGTGCAAAAGGTGAAAACACGGTGTGGAATTGGGTGATTTGCACCTTGAAAGAATAACCAGCAGCAAGCAACTTTGAAGTATGATTCATTGATTAAAAAGCAAAAGATCCCGAAAGAAAAACAGACCGGTAACAAGACTGGCAAATAGTCGGCGTATCTACGAACAATTGCTTCGTGATGGAATTGACGTGTTGCTATTATTGACAACGGCCAGGCCATTAATAGCAAGTCTACATGGGATAAAGATGCGAATGTGAACTATGTGTGGAGCGGAGAGGTAATCAGATAAATTAAAAAACCGAAAGCCGAAAAGGGAATTACCGAATAGGCACAAAACAAGAATATTTATTGAAATGAGGAAGCTGAGAAAAAGTGAAATACTTTTTTTGGAAAAACAAAGCCAAAAATTACTTCCCAAATGGAGGAAGGAAATTACAAAGAATATTGTCGGTGTTCATTTTGGTAATAAAATGAAAAAATCGAAAGAGGGAAGTGTGCTTGCTATTGTATTCCATGTAAAACACAAACTTGAGCATCCGATAAAACCGATACCAAAGTTTGTAAAAGTGAAAATGGAAGACGGTAAAGTAAAAGACATACCAACAGATGTAATCCAGACAGGGACGACAAAATTATTGTCATTGCACATGGGTGACAAAGCAAAGTCAAGGGAAACGAGTATGGACGATTATGGCACAGCTGGTTTATTCATGAAAAAGGGCGCTAACTATTATATGTGCTCAAATATGCATGTTTTAGCACCCCAGTTTATCTCACGTGGAAGTGTACAAATACCTGAAGGAAGTCAGCGATTAAATGTCAGAATTTATAATAGTGAGGATACAGCTTTTGCCTTTTTAGAAAAAGCCAGTTTTCAATCCATTGATCTCGCCATGGCAAAAATTGAAAGACCAAGTTTATTGACTAATAAGATCAGGTCAATTGGCAATATTTCCGGTGAAGCAAATATTGGAGCGATAAAACGGGGAGAAAGAGTTAGTATTTATGGCGCTACTTCAGGCTTTATGAATGGAACTATTGAAAAACTGAATATTGCGAAGTATGTCGAATACGACGGAAAAGAAACATTAATTAGGAATCTGATTGCCATTAAATGTGATGCCACTTTCGGTGACTCTGGAAGCCCCGTTGTATTGCGCGGAATAAATGCTGTAGTAGGTATCCTTGTAAGCATGGATGATGAATATGTCTACCTTATTACTATCGATACGATTAAAACATTTACTAAGGCTCAACTAATAATTATACACTAAAACATACAATTATGAGATTCTTTTTTCTTGCAGTTTTTACTGTTTGTCTGTTACAAGCATATTCGCAGGAATTCAACTTTAAACTAACAGAGGACGGCTTTCCGGAGAAACTGAAAGAAGGAGTAAAGGTCCCGCTAAAGGAAAAAAAAATATTTTTACAAGAACCAAGTGACAATGGCAAAAAATATTATTTACTTCTGAAAACCGGCGTGGAACTTGAGTTTACAAGCTCAGATGAAAGCAAATTTATACCATTAACCCTCGAAAATGCAGACCCTCGAATAAAACCTAAAATTCTCAATGAAGAGAAAGAAACTTTAATAACATTTGAATTCACTGCGGAAGAAGACGTTACTGATGATGATCCTGATGGAGACAATAGTCAGAAAAATGGCCCAACAGAAACGGCTCAGGACATTTTTAATTCTTTGTTCAATGTAACCGCTAAGCCATATGGTCTAATTGTTAATTCAGGAGAAACAAAATTTAAGGGCCCAACATATGTTCATATTTTCCTGGACCAATATGGCAGTCTGCTTAATTCAACGGTTCCACAAGGTGTTTCTGAAAAACAGTACGTAGTACATGTATTGTATGTTGCCCCGGTTAATAACCGGGAAATTTTCTATTCAGTCAGGGAAAACAAAAGCTCCTTTAATCCTGCCCTGAGGTTTAATAATGAAGATTTTAGAAAAATAATTGGCGGAAGTACTTTAGGAATAGGCGCAAAAAATAAGCCCACCCTGGACTGGTATCACCAAGAAATACTTTTAAGTACATCTACCACAGATATCGAATTTGAGCTTTTTCTCATTGCAGTAAAAAAAACCAATATCTATGACTTTGAAAAGAAGAGCCTGAGCAAATACACTATTAAAATGAGCCCAACCTATCATGGGACTTTTGATGTAGGACTTATTTACTCCAATTTGGAAAACCCGAATTATGAACTTGTTACATCTCCTGTTGATAATACTAAAAACGTGGCAAAAAGAACTAACCTCGGCAGGCGGGGCATTATTACAGCAATGGCTACGTTTTACACTTCGCCGGTTGTCCTGATCGAAAAATTTCTAATGAAAAAAGAAATACCTGAATATAAGCTGTATGGAAGAAATATGCTCGACGATCATGCTTGGTATGAAAGAATATATCCCACTATCGGGATCGGATTCACCGACAAAACGTTTGAAAATCTTTTTTATGGGTTTAACTGGGAGTTTGCAAGAGGCGGTTCTTTTTTCGTAGGCTGGCACCTGGGTAAAATTAACACATTAAACGTCGGAGGCAATTTCATATTCGAAGAAACCTTTATCACAGAATCAGAATTTAAACTTAAAAAAAATGACAAATGGGCAACTTCAACAGCAATTGGCGTTAAGCTGGATGTCAAACTGGTTTTAGGCCTCTTCGGGCAAGGAAATAATTCAAATAATCAACAATAATAATTATGAAATCCTTCTTTCCTACAATTTTGGTACTTGCATCAGGTCTCATTCTTCTGTCAGGTAACATTGCAAAATCAGATAAAGAGGATGATAAAACAGATGCTTACCTGCTTGGTAAAGCGAAACTGCTCAATGAATCTAATTTATGCGAAGAGATAGAAGCCGCCTATCGCAGTCAGCAGGCAAGACTGGAATTAATAAGCCATGTTCCTGAATTGAAAGGCAAACCCGCATTTAATGATCTGACAAAGGCTATTCAATTTAACCTTGAAAAACTTGATTGCATTCAAAAGAAACAAATTGAATTTTGTTCATGGAACCTGGAAATCACTGACCCTGTCAGTTATAAAAAATATTCTTCTCCAATGAATCTTTATCTTATTTCCATTTTATCAGACGAACAGTTAAAACAAATGACAAAAGATATGCCCCCTGGTATGCGTGACAATTTTTTAGCTTATCAAAAACAAATAACGGAATTGAAAAAGTATTTCAGCAAAAGAAAGGAATAACACCTGTTGTTCACTATAGATGTAGCAGTAAATCAAAGGCCTTTATTCATCCCCTACAACTTCCCCTAAACGCCCCATCCAGCAACCTGACTTTTAACTGCTGCAACTGCGGGATACGGAGCCGGTTAAATAAAGAAATGTATAGAGATAAATATCTAAACTCTCAATCAAACATCCCATAACTCCAGCCCTTACTCTCCTTTTGTTTCGGCTTTTTAAAAGTTTCGTTGGCGGCAGGCCTGAACTAATCTATAAACAAAATCTGTGAAAATTCGTCTAACCCGTGTGCTATTTTACTCAGATTTTAACGCGTCTTTCCTCGTTTAAAAGGCTTTCACATTTCGTTCCCTGTAAATTCGCTTACTTCGCACACGGATGAACAAAATAGACTGGTACATACTAAAAAAGCTCCTGGTTACTTTTTTCTTTTGCATGATGCTGTTTACCGTTATAGCTGTAGCAGTTGACAGCAGCGAGAAAACGGATGATTTTGTAAACACGGGTCTTAGTTCACTGCAAATCATCAGGCAATATTATTTTGGATTTATTCCTTTTATCTGGGGACTTCTTTTCCCCCTGTTTGTTTTTATCGCTGTCATCTTTTTTACCAGCCGCATGGCAGCCCGTTCAGAGATCATTGCCATATTGGCGAGCGGCACCAGCTACAATCGTATGCTGCGGCCGTATATAATCGGTGGCAGCTTATTGGCATTACTGCTTTGGTTTGGCAGCCGCTACCTGATTCCCAAAGCCAACGAAATCAAGAGCCGTTTTCAAACTACGTATATTGACAAGAGCGATCCTATGAAGGGTCAGCGCTTTGGTGAGTGCTGGAATTGTTTTTACCGCCGCATAGACCCGACTACCTATATTGGTATCAGGGGTTATGATACTGCCACAAAATCGGCCAGTTCTTTCTTCATGGAAAGGATAAAAGATGATAAAGTCGTTTACAACCTGCGTGCAAATTCTATACGGTGGGATACTGCTGTAAAAAAGTGGAAGGTCTCTACTGTAACGATAAGAACATTGAATAGCATGAAGGAAACAGTGAAAGTATATCCTGAACTGACGATCCACATGAGCCTGAAACCGGAAGAGCTCCGTAAAGATGAATACCTGAAAGATAAACTTACCACCCCGGAACTCGTTGCCTTTATAAAGCGGGAAGAAATGAGAGGATCAGAAGGATTAAGCGCATTAAAAGTAGAACAGTACAGGCGCACGGCAACTCCTGTTACTGTTTTATTACTTACGCTGATAGGCGTTGTCATTGCAAGCCGCAAAAATCGCGGTGGCAGTGGTATGCACCTGGCCCTTGGTATTGTTATCGCAGCACTTTTTATAATAGCCGACAGGTTCTCTACTGTATTTGCTACCAAAAGCAATTTCCCTCCCTTGCTGGCAGCCTGGCTCCCTAATATTGCATTCTCAATAGTCGCTTACTGGATGTACCGGCGAACACCTAAGTAACCAAATTGATTACGGGTTACCTGTTACTGGTAACCGGTATTTATCTTTTCTATCTCCTGATTTTTTTGCTGCACCAACGTCCATTAACTACCTTTAGCCCTGTATTTTTATATAGGTTTTTTAAACAGTCTGTCATGGGTATTATTAAAGATAGGTTCAAGGCAAAAGCGGAAAAAGTAAGTACAGAGATCAGGGATCTGCTGAAAGAACACGGCACTAAGGTAATTGGAGAAGTACAGTTGTCGCAGGTGTACCAGGGTATGCGTGGCATGACAGGGCTGGTTACTGAAACATCATTACTGGATGCGCAGGAAGGTATCCGTTTTCGTGGCTATTCTATTCCTGAATTACAACAAAAATTGCCCAAGGCGGCGGGGGGCAGCGAACCACTGCCGGAAGCTTTGTTTTACTTAATGCTAATTGGTGAATTGCCCACTGATGAAGATGCTCACCATATAACCAATGTATGGCAACGCCGCAGTCATGTTCCTAACCATGTGTTCCATACCATGGATGCCCTGCCTTTAAATGCTCATCCCATGACCATGTTTGTTACGGGTGTCATGGCATTGCAAACAGAAAGTAATTTTTCTAAGGAATATGCCAAAGGGCTTAACAAAAAAGATTACTGGAGCCCCATGTATGACGATGCCATGGATCTTATTGCACGTTTGCCCCGTATTGCAGCATACGTTTACCGCAGAAAATATAAATTAAGCGAACATATACAACCCAATGGTTTACTGGACTGGGCCGGCAACCTTGCTCACATGATGGGCTATGATGATGAAAGTTTTAAAGAACTCATGAGGTTATATATGACCATACATGCCGATCACGAAGGCGGAAATGTATCAGCGCATACCACACATTTAGTGGCCTCTTCGCTCAGCGATCCTTACCTGAGTTATGCGGCAGGCATGAACGGCCTGGCCGGGCCCCTGCATGGTCTTGCTAACCAGGAAGTGATCAAATGGATATTTGAAATGCAGGAAAAGCTTGAAACAGATTCCCCAACAAACGAACAAATAGCACAGTATGTAAAAGATACACTGGCAGGAGGGAAAGTTGTACCGGGTTATGGTCATGCGGTTCTTCGTAAAACAGATCCGCGTTTTACTGCGCAAATGGAGTTTGGTAAAAAACACATGCCTGATGATAAATTGCTGAATACGGTCTGGAAAATATATGAAACAGTGCCTCCTATCCTGCAATCTCTTGGAAAGGTGAAAAATCCCTGGCCCAATGTAGATGCGCATAGTGGTGCCTTACTGGTAAACTATGGGATGGTAGAATACGAATTCTATACAGTTTTATTTGCAGTAAGCCGCGCATTAGGCGTATTGGCCAGTCTTTGCTGGGACAGGGCGTTGAGCTACCCGCTGGAACGACCAAAATCAGTTACAACAGACCAGGTAAAGAAATGGCTGAAAGGTGAAGATGAAATATGGGGGGAATAATCTCATAGTATTAATTATAATAAATAGCCCGCGATAAGCAGGGCTTTTTTGTTTTGGCAAAAGATGGATATGACAATATATTTGCAACCCGCTATGGGGTTAGTTCTCCCGATAATAATAGGGATGTTAGAGCGTCCTATGGGTTAGCGGGAAAGTCGCCTAAGAAAATGGGGGGTTAGCTCAGTTGGCTAGAGCGCTTGCATGGCATGCAAGAGGTCGTCGGTTCGACCCCGATACTCTCCACAAATTTAAAAAGGCTGTTTCAAAAAAGCAGCCTTTTTAATTAATAAAAATGTACTTTATAAAGTTGCTAGAGAAACCAGCAGGATTCGGCATCCACAAAGCAAGCTCCGCACTATCCAGGTTTTTTGTAAGGAGCATTGTATTTCAATAAACACGAATATCTTTATAGTAAATAAGCCATATGAACAGGGCATTGCAACAAATTGCATGGCTGTGTATGCTGATATTTACAACAGCCTGTAATAATAATACCATACAGGAAAAAGAAATAACGGCGAATGACGTTCCGCTAAAAGGTACTTATGCTTATGATCTTGCTTTTTTGAAACAACACACTAATGACGTACTGGAATTGTATAGCGATGACAGTGCGGCCAAAGTATTGCTGTCACCGTCATGGCAGGGAAGGGTAATGACAAGTACGGCTACCGGCGGCAATGGTACCAGTTTCGGTTGGCTCAATTATGATCTTCTTTCGGCAAAAGAAAAACGAAAACAATTTAATCCTGTTGGCGGTGAGGAACGTTTCTGGATAGGACCGGAAGGAGGTCAGTACGCTTTTTATTTCAGGAAAGGAGATGCATTTAATATAGCTAACTGGCAGGTACCTGCTATTATTGATACCATTGCCTATGAAGTAGTACAGGCAAGCCAATCAGAGGCTGTTTTTTCCGCTAAAGCCTTTCTTATCAATTACAGTGGGAGCGGTTTTGACATTAACATCGAAAGAAAAGTAAGCCTAGTAAAAAAGGAACAACTATCAAAGCAACTGGGTATCGCTGTTGAAAACAATATTCATTGTGTTGCATACGAAACTATCAATACTATTACCAATACAGGTAAAAGTGACTGGACAAAACAAAATGGCTTACCCTCCGTCTGGCTGCTGGGCATGTTTACACCCACACCGCAAACCATCGTTATCATTCCTTTTCAGCCGTTGCTTCATGCACGCTCTTTTATCAGTGATAATTATTTCGGTTCTATACCACCTGAACGCTTACAGGTAAAAGACAGTGTACTGTATTTTACCTGCGATGGAAAATACAGAAGTAAGATCGGTTTATCACCAGTAATAGCAAAGTCCCTGGCTGCCAGTTATGATTTTGCCAACAACGTACTTACGCTGGTATTGCCGGAGGTTCATAAGGACAAACCTTATGTCAATTCCAAATGGGAAATGCAAAAGGAACCTTATAAAGGTGATGTGATCAATTCATACAACGATGGGCCGCTGGCTGATGGCACTCAGCTTGGCCCTTTTTATGAAATTGAATCTTCTTCACCTGCACTTGAACTTAAAAAAGGGCAGGCAGGTTCATATCGTCAAACCACCTGTCACCTGCAGGCCTCCTACCCTGTACTGAAGCAATTTGTAAAAGACCTGCTGAAAGTGGACATGGATGAATTGAAACGGTGAACACGTTATTTCCAGTAATAATTAAGGCTGGTTATTATAGAATATTTTAACTTCATCATTATGCAAAAAATAATATTAATGATTGCTGCCATCCTGGTGATTGCTCCAAGTTATGCACAACAAAAGTTTAATGGCCTTGATGTAAACATGGGAAATATGTATCGTTTATCTGATGCTAAGACCCGTTCTATCAGTCCTGAAAATTTTAATGGTGAAAAAGGCAAAGGTGGTATGGCGACAACAGGTAATGGCGCTAATGCTTCCCGTGACCTTGGAAAAGGATGGAAAGTCAGTCCATCAGTTACCATCAAAGCAAAAACAACTTACACCGTTGCGGAAATTAATGGATCGGGCGCTATTCAACATATATGGATGACCCCTACCGGTAACTGGCGGTATTCCATCATCAGGTTTTATTGGGACGATGAAACCACTCCCTCTGTTGAAGCTCCTGTTGGCGACTTTTTTGGAATGGGCTGGGGACAATATGCCTCCTTACAATCACTTGCTGTTTGTGTGAATCCGGGCAGCGCCTTTAATTGTTACTGGCCAATGCCCTTCAGAAAGAAATGCAAAATAACCATGGAGAATATAGACGCAAAAGATATGGTTTTATATTACCAGGTGGATTATACATTAACGGAAGTTCCGGCAGATGCCGCTTATTTTCATGCGCAGTTCAGGAGAGTGAATCCTTTACCGTATAAAGAGAATTATGTATTGGTGGATAGTATTAAAGGCAAGGGCCAATATGTTGGAACGTATATGGCATGGGGTGTACACAACAATGGCTGGTGGGGCGAAGGGGAGATCAAATTTTTCATGGATGATGATACTGATTATCCAACTATCTGCGGTACCGGTACAGAAGATTATTTCTGCGGATCTTATGATTTCGATACGCGTAAAAAAAATGCGGCAGGTGTTGAAACGGTAGATTATACTGAGTTTTCAAATGCCTATGCCGGTCTTCACCAGGTAATACGCGGTGACGGTCATTACAATGTGTCGCAGCGTTTTGGATTGTACCGCTGGCATATTGCAGATCCAATCCGGTTTGAAAAAAATCTGAAAGTTACTATCCAGTCGTTAGGTTGGCGCAGCGAAGGCCGCTACCTGCCATTGCAGGATGATATTGCTTCTGTTGTATTCTGGTACCAGGCAGAACCTCACGGGGCATTTCCTGTATTGCCATCAAAAGACAGACTTGAAGTTAATTGATCATGATTTTAAAACATAAGTATCCATAATCTTCAATAAACCGAAACAACATTCTCTTGAACAATCCCTCCATAGTAGTAATTGGCAGTTCGAATACGGATATGGTTATCAAGACAACAAAGCTGCCACAGCCGGGTGAAACCATCCTTGGAGGTAATTTTTTTATGAATGCCGGCGGAAAAGGCGCCAACCAGGCGGTAGCTGCTGCAAAACTGGGAAGAGCGGTTACCTTTTTTACCAAAGTAGGAAATGATATTTTCGGCGAACAGGCAATTGCACTGTTCCGTAAAGAAGGTATCGAAACTTCATTTATCTTAACCGACGAAAAATCTCCTTCGGGTATCGCACTTATAACAGTAGATGAAAAAGGAGAGAATTGTATTGTAGTGGCTCCCGGCGCTAACAATGCATTAAGTGTTGCTGACCTGCGACGGCAAAAAGCAATTATTGAAAAAGCATCTGTAATACTGGTTCAACTGGAAATACCGTTGGAAACGGTAGAATATGTTGCAAGTATCGCGGCAAATGCTAAAATAAAAATGGTATTGAATCCTGCTCCTGCCTGCCAGCTTAGTGATGAACTACTGGGACGAATAAATATCATCACGCCTAATCAAAAGGAAGCTGAAATGCTTACCGGTATAAAAATAACTGACAAAAAATCTGTTGAAGCAGCTGCAATGGCCTTACATAAGAAGGGGATTGAAACAGTAATCATTACGTTAGGATCAGAGGGAGCTTTATTATTGCATGAAAACGTATTCAGCATGGTTAACGCACCTGTAGCAGAGGCCATTGATACTACGGGCGCAGGTGATGTATTTAACGGGGCATTGGTGGTGGCGCTGTCAGAAGGAATGAAGATGATCAACGCTGTTGAATTTGCCTGTAAAGCTGCATCCATTTCAGTAACAAGATTAGGAGCGCAGGCTTCGGCTCCGTATCGGAAGGAAATTTAAAAAGAAATATTTTTTCACAGCGCTTTATATCATTATTCATTTTACTGTATGAATCAGCAGAACGCAATACAAACACTCAATCACGAAGTATGAAAAAGCCCATTCTTTTCGTAGTATTCTTTTGCGCAGCAATACATTTATATGCACAAAAAAATATTGTTATCGCCAAAGACCAGTTGAAAGATAAAATAATGGGAGGATGGGGAGGCCAAACTATCGGCGTAACTTTTGGCGGACCCTATGAATTTCAATTCAATGGAACATTTATTGGCGATTACCAGGCTTTGAAATGGTATGACGGGTATCTTAAAAATACGATGCTGAATAACCCGGGTTTGTATGATGACCTTTATATGGACCTTACTTTTGTTGATGTATTTGAGAAATATGGATTGAATGCGCCTGTTGATTCATTCGCTAATGCTTTTGCGAACGCCGGTTATATGTTATGGCATGCCAACCAGGCTGCACGGTACAATCTTTTGCATAGTATTAAAGCGCCCAATAGCGGCTATTGGATGAATAACCCTCATGCCGATTGTATAGATTACCAGATTGAAGCTGATTTTGCAGGATTGATGACACCCGGAATGCCTAATACAGCATCTGCTATCAGTGATAAGATCGGCCATATTATGAACTACGGCGATGGCTGGTATGGTGGTGTGTACATTGGCGCCATGTACTCGCTGGCATTTATATCTAATGACATTAAGTATATTGTTAGTGAAGCTTTAAAAACAATACCTCCGCAAAGTGAATTTTACCAATGCATTAATGATGTAATTAAGTCGTATAAAAAATATCCGGCAGACTGGAAACAGACATGGCTGGAAGTACAAAGAAAATGGGCTGATGATATCGGCTGCCCCGATGGCGTCTTTGTTCCTTTTAATATTGATGCGAAAGTGAACGCAGCTTATGTGGTCATTGGCTTATTGTATGGGAATGGCGATTTTACAAAGACCCTTGAGATCAGCACACGTTGTGGCCAGGATGCTGATTGCAATCCCTCTTCTGCAGGAGGTATCTTAGGAGCCATACTGGGATATAATAAAATTCCTGCTTACTGGAAGATGGGACTTAAAGAAGCGGAAAACATTAATTTTAAATACACTACCATGAGCCTTGAAGATGTTTACCGGGTTGGATTAAAACATGCTTTGCAGGTGATTGAAAAAAATGGCGGTCAAATTAACGGAGATAAAATAACAATTAAAACCCAGCAGCCTGTTCCGGTAAAATTTGAAAAAAGTTTTCCGGGTTTATATCCGGTAGCCAGGTCTTCTGTGAAATGGTCGGATAATAAAGATGAGATCAGTTTCGATTTTGAAGGAACGGGTTTTGCATTAAAAGGTGAAACAGCGAGGTGGGGAAGTTCATCCGATTCTGTTTATAATACCGAATTGTATATAGATGAAAAATTAGTGGAGTCGCCGAAGCTTCCTGTTAATTTTACAACAAGACGACATGAGCTATGCTGGAAGTATGATCTGCCAAAAGGAAAGCATACTGTGAGATTAAAAATAATAAATCCATCCAAAGATGGAGTGCGTGTGGGACAGGTAATTATTTATAACGATAAGCCTGTTAACGGGATTTTGTATAATGCTGCTGCCGAAAAAAAGCAATAGCGTTATTTACAGGTTGCATTGGAATAGAAATACTAAAACAACGCCATATGTTTATTATACACGACTACCCGCTTGCCATTGTATTCTGTATCATCACCATGCTTTGCTGGGGATCCTGGGCCAATACCCAGAAACTGGCGGAAAAAACCTGGCGTTTTGAATTGTTTTACTGGGATTATGTAATAGGCATTTTATTATTCTCCCTCGTTAGCGCTTTTACACTGGGAAGTATTGGAGAGCAGGGCAGAAGTTTTATGGATGATTTAAAGCAGGCCGATAGCGCTAATGTAGGCAGCGCCTTCCTGGGAGGTATAATTTTTAATGCTGCCAATATTCTTTTCGGGGCCGCCATTGCTATTGCGGGGATGTCTGTTGCATTTCCGGTAGGAATAGGCCTGGCATTAGTGCTCGGTGTTTTGGTTAATTATTTTGGAGCGGAGAAGGGAAATCCTGTTTTGTTATTCGCAGGTGTGGCGTTGGTGGCTATTGCTATCATTATAAATGCAGTTGCTTATAAAAAAGCCAGCAGCGGCAATCAGAAAGTTTCTTCAAAAGGGATACTGGTATCATTGCTGGCGGGTTTATTAATGTCATTTTTCTATCGTTTTATCGCTTCCGCTATGGACCTTGAAAATTTTGAGCATCCTGCTGCCGGTAAAATGACACCTTATACAGCAGTGTTCGTTTTTTCAGTAGGCATATTTGTAAGTAATTTTCTTTTTAATACTATCCTTATGAAAAAACCCCTGCAGGGTGGACCGACCAATTATGCTGCCTATTTTAAGGGGAAATTCTCTACTCACCTCGTGGGCATTCTGGGTGGCTTAATCTGGGGAATGGGCAATTCTTTTAATCTCATAGCTGCCGGTAAAGCAGGACCGGCCATATCTTATGGTTTGGGACAGGGGGCAACATTAGTAGCGGCATTATGGGGTGTATTTATTTGGAAAGAATTTAAAAACGCACCTGTGGGAACCAATCGTTTGATAGCCGCTATGTTTTTATTTTTTATTGCCGGCTTAGGTTGTTTGATTTATGCAGGGACGTAAAATATTGACGTATTCCTTTCTATTGTAAAAAGAATTCGAATATCACCAGGACTTTAATAAATAAATAAACTGTATGAAATATTTTCTTTTACCCCTACTCATATTGCTCTGTGCTTCCGTTACCCATGCCCAGCAAAAAGCGGCCCGGCTGATAATCCGTGGCGATGATATGGGATATTCCCATGCAGGTAATGAAGCCATCATACAATCATATAAAAATGGTATCGAGCAATCCATTGAAGTGATCGTTCCTTCGCCCTGGTTTCCCGAGGCTGTAAAAATGTTAGCCGCTAATCCCGGGGTGGATGTGGGCATTCATCTCGCCATTACCAGCGAATGGGATAATATAAAATGGCGGCCATTGTCAGACTGTCCGAGTTTAAAAGATGTGGACGGTTATTTTTATCCCATGGTTTATCCCAATAAAAATTATCCGGGCAAAGCCATTAACGAGAATAACTGGAAGCTGGCGGATGTAGAAAGGGAGTTTCGTGCCCAGATAGAGCTGGGGTTAAAAAACATTCCGCGTATCAGCCATATCTCCGCCCACATGGGATGTACAGGAATAAGTGATTCGGTAAAAGCCATGGTAAAAAAACTGGCAAAGGAATATAAGATTGATATTGATCCGCAGGAATTAAATGTAAAATATGCAGGTTATGATGGACCCCATGCAACAGCCGCTGAAAAAATTCAAAGTTTTATAAAGATGCTGGATAAACTGGAAGCGGGTAATACCTATCTTTTTGTAGATCATCCCGGTCTTAATACGGATGAGCTAAAGGCGATTCACCATATCGGGTATGAAGATGTTGCCGCGGACAGGCAAGGTGTAACGGATCTGTTTACCAGTGAACAGGTGAAAGCTGCAATCAAAAAAAAGAATATACAACTCATCAGCTACAAAGAAATTACTTCCCGGTAAATAGTTGTTCGGTAATTACGTTGCGATTGCAGCCCGGCGATCCGCTTTGTCAATCACATCATCTGCACATGCAAAATATTTTCATCAGGCCCTGGTTGGGTCATTATTTGAGAAGGGGTATATCTCGCTGAATTGCAGAAAACTATTAATGGTTATTCCTGTTATCAATAACAGCGTTATCCGTTTCCTCATGGATTCTTTTATTTAGAAAGTCAATATTTATCATACATTATTTACCTGGTAAAAAGGAGATCAATTTTGAATCACCTGCTTTTAATACTACTGGTTCTTTTAAAATTGTTGTGCCCCCGTTCTTTACTATTACAGCAGCCAGTTTAAGTGAGCCGTAACGGACAGCAATATTTACGTTCTTGCCAGTTACAACTGCATTACCCCAGGCATAACCATTCGACCAGAAATAATTACCCGGTGTGGAAGTAATAGTGAATTTACCGGTCACGGCAGAATAATGGAAACCACTGATAGCAATAATGGCCGACCAGCTTGCCATGGCCCGCGCATAATGGTTGCCGCATTCTTCTTCATTAAAAGGATTCCTGGTGTAACCGTTAAACCTGTTCCTTACATTGGTAATGGTTTGCAAAGCTTCTTGCTGCAATCCTTCGTACAGCATTCCTGTGGCAGCGGTATATTCAAGACCTGTCCAGGCTTCAAAAGCATAAGAAAGTGGTATGGCAGGACGTTTTGATGGATCGGGATATGCTGTAAGCATTAACCCGGATTCATTGCCCAGTGCATAAGAACGCATATTGTTGAAATGATCACCAAAAGAACGTACATAATTATATTTCCAGATGCTTTGCAACGCTTTTTTTATATGTATTGAATCAGCTAAATAACCCAGCCCGCAGATATGCGCCATATTTTGACCCACCAGTTGATCTACCAGGCAGCCTTCTCCAATTTGAAAGTCAGGATTACGCAAATCTTTTGCACCCATCCCGATAAGCAGTCCCTTCGCAATATCATTTTTATTTGCTATGGGCTGGATCTTTTGAATATAAAATTCACCATTGAAAAGATGCTCATCGCACCATGCACTTCCCTGCTTAAATAATCTTGTACAGGTTGCCTCAAATGAGGCATCTTTCATGTAATGGGCCATGGCAGCGCCGGCTTTCAGCGCACCCAGGTACCAGAATTCAATTTCAGGATTGGGACCGTAATATTCAATATCCATAGTATTATGCTGGCATCCTTCCATCACGCCGTCTTTATCTGCATCCCATCCGCCGGGTATCCATGCAAACGAAAGGATCTTTTTTACACCGGGCCATACATTTTTTAAAAAGACATCATCTCCTGATAATTGCCATTCACGGTAGGTTTTCATTACCGTGCCCATCTGCCCGTCTGCGGCCGCTGCTTTCCAACTGGTATTTTTTTTCAAAGGCAGGCTGATGCGAAAACTCAGTAAGCCACTGCTGTCCCATAAACCATAGTTGTATTCCACTTCACGCATCTTCTTTGCCATTTCGCCAAACAGGAATGGCGAAGCGAATTCATAATTCCATACATGCGAACAGTTGCCATAGCAGGAACCGGTATTGTTGAATACGCCTTCCCATCCAAAGAAATTTCCATCCTTTGTACGAAAAGCGGTTTGCGAACGCAGGGTGCTGCTGTTAAACAAAGCCGCTTCTTTTACTACCGCAGGATAACTGCTATTAATAAACAGGTTTACAAAATCCAGTGTTTGTTGCTCGAGCACGGGTAACAAAGGCAATGTTTTTTCCGCTACATCCCAGGCATCGTTGTATAAAGTAGTGTAGTAATTGCCAATGGTCATTTTATCGTTCCAGTCTTTGCGATTGGGAAAATGCCATGTAAGCAGGAACTGTATTTCTTTTGTTGCATGGGGTGGCAATGTAAATGCTACAGATAAACCGCAACGCGGACTATTTGCTTTATCGGTAAAAACGGTATCGCGAAACATGCCGTCATCCGTAAAATCATCCCACATATCATTGACATTAGCATTCCATCCTTTAGGATCAAATTCAGTCCGGTAAGTTATAACAGCGCCCTCCTGTTCAGCGGCGGTGCTTAAAGCGATAGTGCCCCATGCGCTTGCATCGGTATCCACGCTGTCAGAACGCATGTCAATGCCTGTCAGCCGGGACGATTTTCTGAAAACATTCCTGTTGTTCTTTACACCCAAGGGTACAATGGCCCTGTTGAAATTATTGAATTCGACTTTTGAGCCATCCATTCCTATAAAGTTATCCAGCGAACCTGCTATGGAAGTTGTGAGCGTTGTGTTGGTGGTATTGGTTACCGTGTACCTGATCACTGCGATAGGGATGCCGCTGGTTATCGCATCTCCGGGTATAAAGGGATTAAATGTTTTTACTGTTGCTGTTACAGGCATATCATCATCCTGCAGTTGTACAGTTGCAAAAGGATAAGCGACATCAAATGAAGCGTTCTTAAACCGCGGCAATCCATGGTTAGGCGAATTACTTCCTTCCGATCCCGCATAATCGGCCGCCGCTATAGGGCCCATCAGGGCTTTGCTGCGTTTGTTGCCGGCGGCATCTTTTGTAAAAACCATGAAACAGGGCGCCTGCTTTGGCGTTACAGATCCGTAAAACCCTACAGCGGGTTTATTCATTATTTCAACATCTTTCCATTGGCCATTGCCGCCAATAGATATATTACCGGTGCCTATACCACCCACCGGCATAGCAATTTTATCAAGATGGTTTTGATCGTAATGTTTGAGTACCGGCCATGAACCGGGTTGCGCAACAAGGTGAAGGCAACAAAAAAGGCAGCAGGCAATTGTTATAATTTTCATACAGCTATATTGAAGGGTTAACTTGTATAAATATCTTTTTTGCAAGCACTATTTTATCATCCCCGCAATTGCATTAAAACCTATCCCGTTACGAACCGGGAATACTTTTAATTTCTCTTTTACCGGTATAAATTTATGGTCAGGGACTGGTTCCGCAACATTTTATCTGAAATAAGTTAGTTTTAATCATAAAAAAGAGCTTGAAAAATTTACTGTCACTGATCAGCGGGTTATTTTTTTATAGTGTTGTTACCGCAGCGCCGTCATTGCAGCCAGCACAGCTTTCCTGTGAGTATAGGAATAATCCGCTGGGTATAGATGTAAGGGCGCCGCTTTTTAGCTGGACACTCGTTGCCACCATTCGTAACCAGTTTCAATCAGCTTATGAGTTAATAGTAAGTGATAACATAAAAACCATACAGGCTGGTAAAGGCGAACAATGGTCTTCGGGAAAAATTACATCCGGTCAAACACTCCACATCGAATACGCCGGCAAATCATTACAATCCTGTAAACGATATTATTGGCGGGTGAAGGTATATAACCGCGAGGGTGAAGTATCCGCATGGAGCGAACCTGCATGGTTTGAAACGGCCATGCTGGATGCAGCCGATTGGAAAGCCAGTTGGATAAATGATGGTAGTGTGAATCCCTTAAAAGACGAAGATTATTATAAAGAAGATCGCATGCCCCTGTTAAGAAAGGAATTCAGTAGCCGGAAAAAAATTGCAACCGCGAGATTATATATCAGCGGGCTTGGATATTATGAAGCTTTCCTGAACGGGAAAAAAATTGGCGATCATGTACTTGATCCGGGTTTTACCACTTACCGCAAGCAAGTGATGTACATAGTATATGATATTACCTCACTGATAAAAAAGGGTTCCAACACGGCGGGTATTATGCTGGGTAGTGGATGGTGGAACCCGCTTCCATTTAAGTTATTCGGACGATGGGACCTGCGCAATTACCAGCAAACGGGTCGCCCCTGCGTTAAAGCAGAACTCCATATAAACTATACTGATGGATCAGCGGAAAAAATTGTTACGGATGAAAGCTGGGAGACAACACCCGGCCCTGTTACCCATAATAATATTTATCTCGGAGAACAATATGATGCACGCCTGGAACAAAACTGGGATTCTCCCGCAGGCGATTGGAAAAAAGCTGTAGTTGTAAAAGGCCCTGAAGGTGCACTTACGGTGCAGCAACAACCTGCAATAAAAGTTACCAAAGTGATAAAACCCGTCGCCATTACAATGCACGGGAAGGATACATTTTTAGTTGACATGGGACAAAATTTTGCCGGCGTATCACGCATAAAAGTAAAAGGCCCGGCCGGTACAAAGATTGTTTTGCGCTATGGCGAGGATCTTTTTAAAAACGGATCGCTGAACTATATGACAACTGTTGCCACACAAATAAAAAAAGGAGGAATTAAAGGCGGACCCGGAGCGCCGCTTACTGCCTGGCAGGAAGATGGCTATATATTGAAAGGAGAAGGTGTTGAAGTATGGTCGCCACGTTTTACTTTTCATGGCTCTCGTTATGTTGAAATAACCGGCTGGCCGGGTATCCCCGCCATAAACGATATAGAGGGATTGCGTATGAATAGTGATTTGGAACAGGCCGGCCTGTTTGAATGTTCCAATGGGATGTTCAACAAATTGCATGATGTCATACAATGGACCTTTTTAAGCAATGTATTCAGTGTTCAGTCAGATTGTCCCGCCCGTGAAAAAATGGGATACGGGGGAGACATTGTAGCTACGGCCAATTCGTATATCTATAATTACGGTATGGCAAATTTCTATCGCAAAACAATACGTGATTTCGCTAATGAACAACGATCCGAAGGGGGGATGACGGAGATCGCACCTTTTACGGGTATTGCAGACAGGGGGTATGGCAATGAATCGGGACCGCTGGGATGGCAACTGGCTTTCCCGTTTGTTCAAAAACAGTTGTACGATTATTATGGTGATGTACAAATCATAAAAGATAATTACAGCGCTTTTAAGAAGCAATTGGATTTTCTTGCGTCGAAAGCAATTGACGGAATGTTTTACTGGGACATTAGTGATCATGAAGCGCTGGATGCAAAACCGGAAGCGCTTACCGCAAGTTGTTTTTATTACCATCACCTGCAACTGGCAGCGGAATTTGCAGGTATATTAAATAAGCCGGAGGATGCAGCCCGGTTTACAAAGCAGGCGCAGCAATTAAAAAATGCTATTGCCAGGAAATTTTTGGTAAAGGGTACCGGCAGGTTTGACAATGCCACGCAAAGCGCCCAATTATTTTCATTGTGGTATGATCTGTCGCCGGAAAAAGAAAACTCACTCAAAGTATTGATGGAGGAATTTCAAAGGCATAACTGGCATTTATCAACTGGTATATTTTCAACCAAAATGTTGTTCGATGTTCTGCGGGAGAATAATATGAATGATATAGCATACAGGATAGCTGATCAGCCTGGTTATCCCGGCTGGGGACACATGCTGCAAGAGGGCGCTACAACATTATGGGAAACCTGGCAATATCCTGAGACGGGTCCGTCACAGAATCACCCGATGTTTGGAAGTATAGATGAATGGTTCTATCGTTCACTGCTGGGTATTAATCCGGCGTCACCGGGTTTCGAAAAGATACTGATCAAACCACAACCCGCAGGCAATCTTACCTGGGCCAGGGGAAGTTATAATTCACTGAGAGGACTCATTGCCAGCGATTGGAAAAAAGATGGTACCGGTTTTATACTCAGGGTTTCTATCCCGGCCAATACTACGGCTGAAGTCTGGATACCTTCAAAAGAAAATGGAGTGGTTACGGAGAGCGGTCATTCGGTTGAGGGCTTACGTTACCAGTCGGGCTATGCCATAACAACAGTGGGTTCAGGTGAATATTCATTTACAGCTCAATGATAAGATCATATTGGCTGACTATATTATTTGCAGCACATAGCTTTTCTTCGTTCTTTGCGACTTTGCGGGAAATCCCTTTTGAGATAACCTCAATCTCCTTATCAACGGACAATATTATCGCTGTATTAAGGTACGTAGCACAATTATTGTTGTCCGCATGTTTTATCTTGCAAAACATTCATCATATATTAATTATTCATAAAGCAGTAACATGAAACGATTTTTTGTCATTATGAAAGGATTGATTCTTTTAACTATTGTCTTGTTAGCATTCTCCTGTTCCAACAAACGTTCCGGCAAACCCAGGATTTTAGTTTTTAGCAAGACGGCTGGTTATCATCACGAATCCATTGCAGCGGGTAATGAGGCTATACAAAAGATGGGAAGCCTGAATAATTTTGATGTGGATACAACCACCAATGCAGCTATGTTTGAAGAAGACAGTTTAAAGAAATATGCCGCTGTTGTCTTTTTAAATACAACAGGTAATGTATTGGATTATCGCCAGGAAGCGGTATTTGAAAGATACATTCAGGCAGGAGGTGGCTACATGGGTATTCATGCAGCAGCGGATGGCGAATATGACTGGGGTTGGTATGGAAGGTTAGCCGGGGGATATTTTTTAAGTCACCCGGGTATACGCGACACCTTTCCTAATATCCAGGAAGGGATATTAAGCGTGACGGATCAAACCAATAATGCTACCAAACACCTTCCAAAGCAATGGAAGCGAACAGATGAATACTACAGTTTCAAAAAGCTGAACAAAGATGTGCATGTTTTAATGACCATTGATGAAAAAAGCTATCATGGAGGACAGAATGGCGATGATCATCCGATGGCCTGGTATCATGAATATGATGGAGGCAGGGCTTTTTATACAGCGTTGGGCCATACAAAGGAATCTTTTTTGGAAGAGCCTTACCTGCAACATATTTTGGGAGGTATCCAATATGCGATAGGTGATAATAAAGAACTGAACTATGCGAAAGCAAAAACAGAACTGCCGCCGGATGAAGACCGGTTTTCAAAAATACAATTGATACAAGGTGAATTTTTTGAACCAACAGAAATGACCATTCTTCCCAACCTGGATATACTGATCATTCAAAGACGCGGAGAAATAATGCTATATAAACAGGAAACAAAGAAGGTAAAGCAGGTTGGGTTTTTTAATGTTTATTATAAAACAGCATCAACAGGCGTAAATGCAGAAGAAGGAATGCTGGGCCTGGCTAAAGATCCCGATTTTGAAAAAAACAACAGGGTGTATATTTTTTACAGCCCGATAGATAGCGCTGTTAACCGGTTATCAAGATTTACATTTATAAACGATACACTTGACAAGGCTACTGAAAAAGTGATACTGGAAGTGAAATCGCAGCGTGAGATTTGCTGTCATACGGGAGGCTCCATTGCATTCGGGCCTGATAAATTATTATATTTTTCTGCAGGTGACAACTCAACACCCTTCAATGAAAAGGGAGAGAAGTATGTGAACAGTGGTTTTGCGCCGTTAAATGATTTGCCGGGCCATGAACAATACGATGCCCGGCGATCTTCCGGTAATACCAATGATCTGCGCGGAAAGATCATGCGGATAAGATTGAAAGACGATGGCAGCTATGAAATACCAGAAGGCAACCTCTTTCCTGTAGGCACAGAAAAAACGAGACCGGAAATATATGTCATGGGAAACCGCAATCCTTACCGGATATCCGTTGACCAAAAAAACGGTAATTTATACTGGGGCGAAGTGGGGCCTGATGCCAGTGCTGATAGTCTTGATACCCGCGGTCCCCGCGGATATGATGAAGTAAACCAGGCACGTAAAGCAGGTTATTTTGGCTGGCCATTATTTGTAGGTAATAATTATCCTTATCATCAGTATGATTATGCTACAGGAAAAAGCGGACCTGCTTTTGATCCAAACAAACCCATCAATGATTCCAGGAATAATACCGGGTTAAGAGAATTACCTCCTGCACAAGCTGCCTTTATCTGGTATCCCTATGCTGCATCTCCTGATTTTCCGCAAGTAGCTACCGGTGGAAGAAATGCGATGGCAGGCCCGGTATATTATACGGATATGTTTCCCAAAAAAACCCGCCTGCTTGAATACTACAATGGCAAATTACTTATTTATGACTGGATACGTGGCTGGATAAAAGCAGTGACCCTGCAACCAAATGGCGACTTTGATAAAATGGAACCCTTCTTCCCTACGCTAAAGGTGAATTCTTTGATTGACATGGAAGTGGGACCCGATGGAAAGTTGTACCTGCTTGAATATGGCAATGGCTGGTTCACCAAAAACCCCGATGCAGGATTGGCCCGTATAGATTTTAATAGCGGCAACAGGCCACCCACCATCACTGCTATCACTGTTAATAAAAGATCAGGCATATTACCACTTGCTATTAAAGCCACGGTTAGCGCTAATGATCCGGAAAAAGATAAGGTTACATATTTGTGGAATTTAGGAAATGGTACCACTAAAGAGACAGCCACCCCTGAACTGGATTATACTTATACTACAGCCGGGGATTATAAAGTTTCTGTTGAAGTAAAAGACAGTGACGGGGCTTCGGCAAAAAGCGATGTCGTAAATGTATATGCGGGCAATGAAACGCCGGAAGTAATGATCAGCTTATCAGGTGGTAATAAATCTTTTTATTTACCCGGAATACCTATGCAATATGAGGTAACTGTAAGCGATAAGAATGATACATCCATGTTTGATACTGCAAATCTTTTTGTTTCTGTTGACTATATAGAAGGATTCGACAAAGCAGGGGCTTCTATGGGTCACCAGCAGGGCAAGGCAAGTATCGAAGGTAAAAATCTTACTCTTTCGCTGGATTGTAAAAGCTGCCATAAAGAAAATGAAAAATCTGTTGGCCCGTCTTATATGCAGGTGTCAGAGAAATATGGAAAAGATCCCAATGCGCTAAGTTACCTTACTCAAAAAATAATTAAAGGAGGTAGTGGTGTCTGGGGAGAAGTGGCGATGGCGGCCCACCCTACACTTACACAAGAAGATGGGCGACAAATTGTTTCATGGATGCTGTCGCTCTCTGATAAAACGGCCCTGAAGAAATCATTGGCTCCATCAGGCGTCATCACTCCCCCGGCTGATCAAAAGCCCGCCAGTGTAATGGTTTTATCGGCAAGTTATACGGATAAAGGTGGCAATAATATTAAGTCATTAACCGGGAACAGCGCTGTTTCATTACGCAGCAATACGATTTCATTTACAGGCAGAGAAAAAGTAAATGGCTTTGCACATTTGAAATACGGTGGGCGTAATATTTTGATTTTCCCTTCTTCTGAAGGCTGGTTTGCCGTGGACAGTATAGACCTGACCGGGATTCGTTCAATCAATCTTTCCAGCGGGTGGCAGACAGCTCCGGAAACAAGTTTGAATTTTGAAGCAAGACTGGATGCACCTGATGGTAAACTTTTAGGCAAAGCAAGCATCCCTGTTCCTAAGAAAGATCAGAAGTCAGGGATAGCAAAATTGCCCATTGAAATGGTAACAGATGGAAAATTTCATACGATCTGGTTTATTTACACAGCAAAGGAAAAAACAGGGGGAGGTGTATCGTCCCTGCAATTTAATGCTAAGTAAAAAATACTTATGTAACAACAATTGCCCGTTTTTGGGCGATTGTTGTTTTGAGAAACCTTTTAGCTAACAAGAATCTTAGTGTTGCCTTATTTTTTCAGAATTGATTATTTCCAGGTAATAAAACCGGGTAGTAGACTTTTGCTATATGGAGATGTCCGTTTAGTCTTTGAAGAATTCAATGATATCAAAACCCAGCTCTTTACTTATCTTTTTCAAAGTAAGTACGGTGATATTTGTTTTTCCCGATTCTATCCGGGACATACTGGCTTTTTCAAAATTGCAGTGAATGGCCAGTTCATTCTGGGTCATCCCTTTTTTCAGGCGCAGTTCTCTGATCCTTGTCCCTAAATTAGCTAAAAATTTCGGGTCAGTCATATTAGTTATTAGAAAATCAAATATCATAAAGCTATACCGATTGGGGGTTGTCTTAAATGACAATTATCAGTCTTTCATTTGATTAAGATCAAATAAGCCAGGGTAATATGGCTATCCTGGTGATTATTCCCGGCAACACACCAAACTCAAATAAAGTTTGGTGTGTTGATTTAAAAGACAACCTTTGATTGGAAATTGTATTACATTAGTATGCTTAAATAAGAATAGAAAAAAGATTGATATGTTAATTTAATGCCCGGACACTTTATAAACTATTTCTTATACCAGCCTTGCTAAAACAGTTATATGGCTGGTTGATGATATAGTCTTCGATGATTAAGATTCTTTAGCACAACTCTGATTTGGTAGATCATTTATCCCAGGTGATTGCCATGAAATTTTCTGCACATAAAAAATTATTTACGGTTATTGCCAGTATTATACTGGTGGTAACCTTTATGATATTTATTTCAACCCGGTTTCTGTTCATTTGATTTTCGGTTTCTGCCATGCGTAAAAACATATTATTTTACCTGATTGCTTTTGCCCTGCTTGCACTTATTTTCCTATTTTTTAACAGGGTTTACCACGAACTGATCCGGTATTCTGAACTTACCAACAGGACTAATACCATTTACAGCAGTTTTCAAAACCTTTCCCGGCAAATAAAGAGTGCGGCTGTTTTAAATCCTGATCTTATTAAAGCAAATAATTCTTCAAAAGTTCAGAAAATATTTTTTACAGATAGTCAGTCGGTAATTGGACAACTGAACCTGTTAAAAGCAACCGTACGGGATTCAGTAAATATTGAAATTACCAGTCAATTGGATAAAACGGTGAGGTCCGAAATATCCTGGATCATTGAAAGTAATGTGCCGGATTCTATCATTCAGCATAAATCCCCCGGGCATATTGCATCATTGACAAGCATTGATTCTCTTATTGAGCAGGGTATCAGGCGGACTGACTTTTTGCTTGAATACCGGAAGAATGAATTACATCAAACAATTAACAGGCTCAGGGTCTGGATGATCCTTTTTATTCTTCTTTCAGGCATTCTTCTCATTTACACTACTATCAACCTTTTCAGCCAGCAGTCCAAAAGAGAAAAAAAAGAAAAAGAGCTGGAGATTGTTCTGAACCGCATCAGCGATGGGGTAGTATCCGTTGACAACGAATGGCGCTATACCTTTTTAAATGATGCGGCCCTGGCCACTCATCCCAGGGGCAAGAAAGAAACTCTTGGCAAAGTGATATGGGAAGTGCATCCCGAAATGAAAGGAACGGTGTTCTGGGATACATATCATGAAGCCATGCTGACAAAGAAAGTGGTGGAAATTGAAAGCTATTATGCTCCTATGGGTATTTGGTTTAACGTCAAGGTATACCCTTCCGAGGATGGATTGACAATTTTTTATAAAGATTTTACCGAAAGTAAAAAGGCAGAAGAAAAATTATCGCAAACTTTAAAAGAGGTCACAGACTATAAATTTGCTTTGGATGAAGCAAGTATAGTAGCTATTACAGACCAGAGAGGAATTATCAAACACGCCAACCCGAACTTTTGTAAAATTTCCAAATATTCTATTGATGAATTAATAGGCCAGGATCACCGGATCATTAATTCCGGTTATCACCCGAAAGAATTCATCAGAGATTTATGGGTAACTATCGCCAATGGAAAAATATGGAAAGGCGAACTAAAGAATAAAGCAAAGGACAGCACTATTTACTGGGTGGATACTACTATCGTTCCTTTCCTGGATGACAAAGGAAAACCTTACCAGTATATTGCCATACGGGCAGATATAACAGAACGTAAACGGGCGGAAGATAATCTCGCTTCCAGTGAAATGCATTTTCGGGCTCTTATCGAAAACAGTGCGGAGGGTATTGCACTGACAGATGAATTTTCCAACAATATTTACCGGAGCCCTGCTGCAAAAAAAAATGATGGGTGATGTACCAAAGAAAAATACTGTCAACCTCTCACACCCGGATGACCTGGAGACCATAAAAACTAAACGTACTCTTTCGTTGCAGAATCCGGGGATGCCGGTTGCTTTCCAGGGCAGGTTCCTTCATTCATCGGGTCATTATACCTGGCTGGAAGGTACTTTAACCAACCTGCTTCATGTGAAAGGCGTAAACGCCATGGTGACGAATTTCCGTGATATCACCCAGCGAAAAGAAGTAGAGGAAAAACTTATTAAAAGTGAAAAAATATACAGGACCATTGCTTCCAGTATTCCCGGCTCAGCTATTTGCCTCTTTGATGCGGATTACAGGTATCTGTTGATCGAAGGTGATATGGTTGAAAAGTTAGGGTATTCAAAAGATAAACTGTTAGGAAATAAGGCGGAAGATGTTTTGCTGCCGGAAGTTTTTGCCGGTATTCAAAACGAATTTAAAAAGGTTTTAGAAGGAGAAACTATAACCAGGGAATCCATGAGTGCAGGTTATGATATTATTTCAAGATTTATCCCTCTGAAAGATGAAAACAATATTGTGTACGCTATCATGACCGTTGCCATTGATGTCACTAAACTTAAAAACGCCCAGCGGGATATTGCTGAACTGAATCGTGGCCTGGAAGAAAAAATAAACCAGCGTACCGAGCAATTAAGAATGATCAATAAAGAACTGGAAAGTTTTTCCTATTCTGTTTCGCATGACCTGCGTGCCCCCCTGCGCATCATTGATGGCTTTGCGCGGATTTTAATGGAAGATCATTTGCAGAAATTAGATGAAGATGGGCAGCACAGTTTAAATGTGATTATGGGCAGCGCCCAAAAAATGGGACAATTGATTGATGACCTCCTGCATTTTTCAAAATTGGGAAGATCAGAAATGAGAATGGTTAAAGTGAACATGGATGACCTGGTGGAGGAGGTGCTTCGGGAATTAAAGAACGGGGGCATTTCAATTCCGGCCGGATTAAAACATAACAAATTAAAAAAAGCTGACGGGGACAATAATTTACTAAAGCAGGTTTGGGTCAATCTCATTTCAAACGCAATAAAATATTCAGGTGCCAGGAAAGATCCTCTGATTGAAATTGGAATGATGGAGAAAAATGATAAGCATATTTATTACGTGAAAGACAACGGGGCGGGATTTGATATGCAGTATGCGGATAAACTCTTTGGCGTATTTCAACGGCTTCACAAAGAAGGAGAATTTGCCGGTACAGGGGTCGGCCTTGCGTTGGTTCAGCGGATCATTGCGCGGCATGGCGGATCAGTATGGGCCGAAGCAAAAATTAATGAAGGGGCAACTTTTTACTTTACCCTGCCGGAACACAACAGTATATAAAAACTAAATGCTATGGATATACATCAAAATGTTGACATCTTATTAGTAGAGGATAATCCTTATGAAGCGCAATTGACGATTCGGAGTTTTAAAAAAAGTAACCTGGCTAACGGGCTCCTGCATATTGATGACGGAGCAGAAGCCATGGATTTTATTTTTAACCGTAATAAATACGCTGCCCGTAATTCAGAGAATATACCCAAGTTGATTTTGCTGGATTTGAAACTCCCTAAAGTCGGTGGCCTGGAAATTTTAAAAGCGATTAAGGAAGATCAGCGGACTAAAGTTATCCCGGTCATTGTTCTTACTTCTTCGAAAGAAGGGCCGGACATCAAAACCAGTTATGAGCTGGGGGTTAATAGTTATATCGTAAAGCCAGTAAATTTTGAATCGTTTTCAAAAGCAGTGGTGGAACTTGGTATGTACTGGATGTTTTTAAATGTACCCCCGTACAATTAATAAGTGAACCTGATTCAAACTGCTAACATAAGGACTATGCTATGAGCAATATGAAATTATTAATATTAGAAGATAGCCGCGATGATGCTGCCTTAATACAGGCAACACTTAAACGGGCCGGGCTTCATTTTATTATAAAAGTAGTTGCTGAACGGGATGGCTTTATTGATGCCCTGGATTCTTTTGTCCCGGAATTCATTCTTAGTGATCATAGCCTTCCTGGGTTTTCCTCCACCCAGGCGCTTGCAATTGCCAGGGAAAAGCTGCCGCATGTTCCTTTTATTCTTGTTACCGGTACTGTATCAGAAGAATTTGCCGCCAATATTATAAAATCAGGAGCCGACGATTATATTTTAAAAGACAGGTTGAAAAGATTACCCGTTGCCATTGGTGCTGCGTTAAAACAGCGGCGGGTAGAAAAAGAAAAAGAGGACGTAGTAGCAAAACTTATTCAGAGCGAAGAAAAATACCGCACCATTTTTTTGAAAAGTCCGCTTCCCAAATGGATCTATGATTTTGAAACACTCCGGTTCCTGGATGTCAATGAAGCGGCGATCCATCACTATGGATATACCCAGGAAGAATTTTTAAGCATGACCATAAAAGATATCAGGTCCGCAAAAGATATAGAACTGCTTTTGAATGATCTCACCAAAATACCGGGTGATCCGGATATCCGGCAAGGCGCCTGGAAACATCTGAAAAAAAATGGGGAATTAATTATAGTGGAAACCACGGCGCATTCAATTGATTATAACAATATGAAAGCAAGAATGGTGGTGATCAATGATATTACAGCAAAAATAAAAGCGGAACAGCAAAAGGAGTTTGACAGCAACAACCTCAAAGCTTTAATCAATAATACTAATGACCTGATGTGGAGCGTGGATAAAGACCTTAAACTAATGACCTTCAATGATTCGTTCAATAAAACCATTGAATTAATGTCGGGTAAGCCACTTACAAAAGGAAGGGATATTCTTTCAACTCAATTCACGGAAGATCAGTTGGTACGTTACAAAACATATTATGGGCGGGCCTTATCAGGTGAAACTTTTACCATCATTGATCATTTTGTTTCCCAGGTGGAGGTGTGGGCCGAGATTTCTTTTTATCCTATACGTCAGGGAGATGCCGTCATAGGAACCGCTTGTTTTTCACGTGATATTACTGAACGCAAAAAAGCAGAAGAAGAACTGCGAAAAAGCAACGAACGGTTTAAATATGCCACACAGGCAACTTCGGATATTATATGGGAACAGAATTTTGAGACCAAAGAATACCTGGTGCACGAAGGCAAGGAAAAACTATTTGGCTTTAATAAGATACTGAACTGGCAACTGGGATTGGACGGAAAATCAATAGTAGAAGAAGACCGAAGAAGAGTAAGAAAAAGTTTTCTTGAAGCAAGAAAGGATCCGGCCTGTGAATTATGGCAGGATGAATATAGTGTCCATACTCCCGATAATACTATCCTGCATCTTATTAATCATGCTATCTTATTCAGAAATGAACAGGGTAAAGCAATAAGGGCTATTGGAGCTATTACCGATATTACTGAAAAAAAGAAACTGGAAGCAGAGCTGTTTGAACAGCAAAGAAAAGAACAGTCAAAGATAACTGCGACGGCCCTGGAGGCGCAGGAAAAAGAACGCCATGCAATTGGCATGGAATTGCACGATAATGTAAACCAAATACTGGTAGGAACTAAATTATTATTATCTATGGTGAAAACCGATCCGGAAAAAAACAAAAACCTGGTAAACTCCTGCATGGATAACATTCAAAGTGCAGTTGATGAAAACAGGAAGATTGCCCATACGCTGGTCTCCCCGGATTTTGAAGCAAATATTCTTGCCGATCAAATATTTAATCTCACAGATAATATGCTGAAAAAAGCAGCCATAGATATTCATATTGATACGGCCAGTTTGCGTGAAGAATCGCTGAATGATGACCAGAAACTGGCTGTTTATCGTATCGCACAGGAACAATGCACTAATATTATTAAATATGCAAAGGCATCAGTGGTAAATATATCTCTCAGCACAGCTAATGACCTGTTCAGAATGATCATTGCTGACGATGGCATTGGTATGGAAACTGGTAAAAAGACAAAAGGGATTGGTCTGAGAAACATCAATGGTCGGTTGAGTATTTTCAATGGCACTGCCAATATAAACACGGCTCCTGGTAAAGGATTTTCACTGGAGATAACAATTCCTTTAAAAAAATAATAGCGTTAAGGGTTCTTTATATACAAAAATCGCCTCCATTATTGTCTGCAATGTGAATGTCACACCACTTACTTGAATTCAAAACAATAACAAAGAGTTGGTGAATATTAATCCTGGCCCGCAGTTTCCAGTATAACTGCGCAGCCTTTATACATTTGCCCTTTATTGGGGTGATATGATACAGGAAGAAAATCTAAGCATTGGCCAGGGCCCTGTCAAGATGTACATAGCCGCCGTCAACATATAGTAGTTGCCCGGTAGTATGACTTGATCTGTCACTTAACAGGAATACCACAGCATTAGCGATCTCTTCTGCTGTTGTCATGCGGTTGCCCAGGGGTATCTTTGATTCGATCTCTTTTAATTTTTGCTGGGGGTCAGGTAATGTTTCTATCCATTTTGCATATAAAGGAGTAAAACATTCCGCAACTACCACTGCATTCACACGGATACCATATTTTAATAGTTCAACGGCCCATTCCCTTGTCAATGCATTGCGACCGCCATTGGAAGCAGCATAGGCGGAAGTATTGCCCTGGCCAGTGTCTGCGGTCTTCGAAGTAATATTGACGATAGCGCCTTTACTTTTAATCAGCGCCGGCAAAGAATGATGCGCCATAAGGTAATAATGCACTACATTTTTATGCAGGCTGCTCATGAATTTCTCATAATTGCCGCTTTCCAAACCAACGCCATCATTGACACCAGCATTGTTGACCAGGCCATCAATGCGACCAAATTTCTCTATCACTCTCTTTACAGCAGCTTCACATTCTGCTGGTATAGATAATTCCGCTTTTATAGAAAAGGCATTACCTCCCGCTTTTTCAATAGCTTTCACTGTTACCCCGTTATCCTCCTCATTTCTTCCTATTATCACCGGGATAGCTGATTCAGCAGCCAGTACTTTTGAAATGCCTTCACCGATACCCTTTGCACCACCTGTTACTATAATGACTTTATTGCTTAATCCCAGTTCCATTGTTTATTAATTAGAGGTTATAAAACTTAATGGCATTGCTGCCGAAAAATAGTTCCTGTTCATTTTTTGTAAAAGAAGAAAAATGATCTTTTACAATGTTTACTGCATTTTCATACGACCCCGCTACCAGGCATACCGGCCAGTCGGATCCATACATGATACGGTTTACTCCAAACGCTTCTACCACTGTATTTATATAGGGTATAAAGTCTTGTGGTTTCCATTGTTTCCAGTCAGCTTCTGTCATCATGCCTGATATTTTGCAATACACGTTTTCATATCGGGCAACATCTTCAATGTCTTTCTTCCACTCCTCTATCTTGTTATCTTTTATATACGGCTTTGCAATATGGTCAATGACAAAAGGCTGGTCAGGAAAAGATTTTACAAATTCAACCGTATGCTTTAGCTGGTCAGGAAAGATAAGTATGTCGTAAGTGAAATTATATTTTTTAAGCAGTCCTGTTCCTTTCATGAAGGAAGGTTGCAGCATAAATGCCCTGTCTTTTTCACCCTGCAATACATGACGGAAGCCTTTTATTTTTTTGAACTGGCTGTAATGATCTAATCTTTCTTCAACCCATGATGACCGCAGATCAACCCAGCCAACTATTCCTTTGATGAAATCATGGTTCGCCGCATTGCCCAGTTGAAATTCGTTTTCAATTTCTGTTTGATCAGACTGAACCGTTACACACCCATCAAAACCATTTTCCTCTAAAATTGGTTTAAGGTCATCTGGTAAAAAATCTTTTTGTATCACTGACATCTCATCATTGATCCAGCTATCTCTTACCGGATCAAATTTCCAGAAATGCTGGTGGCTGTCAATGCGCAGCATAAGCAACACATTTTTGCCTGGATATTCCTAATCCGTCAATACCGAGCTCCATTGTATCGCCTGGTTGTAAATACAACGGGGGATTCATGCCGAGTCCAACGCCGGGAGGCGTTCCGGTGGAGATCACATCACCGGATAATAAGGTCATAAAATGACTGACATAGGAAACGACAGTTGCGATAGTAAAAACAAAAGTAGAAGTGCTGCCATCCTGCATGGTCTTTCCGTTTAGCGTTAACCATAACCGGAGATTATTGGGATCTGCAATTTCATCTTTTGTTACCAGCCAGGGACCAAGGGGAGCAAATGTATCGCAACCTTTGCCTTTATCCCAGGTACCGCTTCTTTCGAGTTGAAATTCTCTTTCGCTCAGATCATTATGCAGACAATAGCCCGCCACATATTCCATAGCCTTGCTTTCTTCTACATAGCTGGCTTTCTTTCCGATCACTACTGCCAGTTCCACTTCCCAGTCCGTCTTTTTTGAATTTTTGGGAATGACTACATCATCATACGGCCCGGAGAGAGCTGTAGTTGATTTCATGAATATAACAGGTTCGGATGGGATAGTTGCTCCTGTTTCTTTTGCATGATCAGCATAATTTAAACCGATACAGACGATCTTAGAAGGCCTTGCTACCGGCGATCCGATACGAACACCGGGCGATAGTTTTTTTAAACTGCTTTTATTGTCAGCGATATATTTTCCCAAACGTTCCAACCCGTTTGTTTCAAAGAATTGTTCGTTATAATCTTCACCCAGAGCTGTTACATCATAATAGATTTCATCAATTACAACTCCCGGTTTTTCCTTATTAATTTCTCCGTGCCTGATAAGTTTCATTACTGTTATTTTTAAGTAAATCCGATTTTAGGGTTCTTAAGCCCCTCCTTCGGAGGGGGTTTGGGGAAGCTAATTACTCAATTTTAAAAATCCTCCGTCAATAGGATAATCACAACCCGTGATAAATGATGCCTCGTCGCTGCACAGGTATAATGCTAGGTATGCTATCTCTTCCGGCTCAGCCATTCTGCCGATTGGCTGAGCTTTGGATAATTTTTCAAACATCTCTTTTTCTTTGCCGGGATAATTCTTCGTCAAAAATCCATCTACAAATGGGGTATGCACACGGGCGGGAGAGATGCAATTGCAACGGATATTATGGTTGATATAGTCCTTAGCAGTCGAGAGGGTCATTCCCACTACGGCGCCTTTTGTCATAGAATAAGCGAACCGATCGGGAATACCTGATGAAGAGGCAATAGACGCCATATTTAAAATGACGCCACCTGTTCTTTTCATTACCGGTATTACTTCATGCAGGCAATTATACACACCTTTGATATTTACATTGAACAAACGAATAAGGTCTTCTTCCGACGTTGTTTCTGCATTTCCTATATGGGCGATGCCGGCATTATTAACGAGGATGTGGATGTGACTGCCAGTTGCTGTAATAGATGCAACAATTTTTTTTATTCCCTGCTGGTCGGATATGTTGCAGGCATGAAAGAAAGAGCTTCCACCGCTTGCATTTATTTCCTCAACAACAGTTTTTGCATTTTCGTCCAGGTCAAGAATATGAACAGAACTGCCCTGGCGGGCAAATAAGATGGCAATGGCTTTACCGATGCCGCTTCCGCCACCAGTAATGATGGCTGTTTTATCTTTCAGGCTAAACATTCGTTTCAATTATAATAACTAATTCCCTGGTCTCAATGGGGACCTGCGGTAAAATTCAGGGAATACTTATTGATATCAAATTTATTGTAATCATTTATAAATGCCACAATATTATTATAACCCTCAAACTCTTCTTTGCTGTGCATAGTGGTAATGACCACGCAATCCATACCGGCGTTTTGCGCTGTTTCTACTCCCTTTGGCGCATCTTCAAATACCAAACAATTTTTTGCATTGACCCCTACAGCTTTTGCACACCTGTCGTACGTTTCCGGGTTTGGTTTGCTATGCAGTACATCATCGGCGCTGATTATAGCATCAAAATATTTCCTGATATGCAAACCATCCACTACAAAGTCAATATTATATAAAATTGCGGCAGAACCTATAGCCAATTTTATCCCATTCTTATGCGATCTTACCAAAAGTGTATCTAATCCTTTTATCAGTTCCAGGTGGGGCCTGAACTCCTGCTGGTATTGCTTTTCTTTTTCAATACTGATCTTATCCTTTTCTTTTTGTGTGAACCTGCCGGGAAATACCCGTTCCAGTAATTCACCGTTTTTGCCATAACATTCTTCTTTTACCTTTTCAATGGAAATACCAGCGCCCAGTTCATTGAAGATGCGATGCCATGCTTTAATGTGATAATGCATGTCGTCAATCATGGTGCCATTAAGATCAAACAGGAAAGCTTTGTACTTCATTTACTGAAATTTTGCAGGGTGACAATTTCAGCAAGCAACGGGAATGCAATAATCGGTAAAAATCCTCTTAGAGCGAATTAAAAGAGAATGAATTTACTTGTCAGCTACGATTATTTTTTGTTTAACTGACAGATGTTCGTCAGTAATGACCATATTATACAGATCATGCCTGTAGCGCATCTTCTAATAATAGGCCGGTACCGCTATTAAAAGGAATAGCCGCATTTCCGACAGTGAGTTTTGCAGCTCATTCCACAAAAAGGACTGTTCGTATAACAAAAATACCCATTCGCTAAACCCTCACTTTTTTCCCGGTATTCAATGCGTTTCTTTGTACTGTAATCGGAACATTAACCTTATATCTTACCTGATCTGAAAATTCTTTCTCAATAGCAGTAGTTTGGGTTTCTTATGTGAACGGCCCCGGATTCTTCCAGGGCTTCTCTTTTTTTACAAAGTTCCTCCTGTAACTTTGATTCATAAAAAGAATTGTTATGGGAGTCTGGAATCAAATTGCAGAATACCTCTACCTGAAAAAGAAAGATCCCAACCGGCCGAAAGACAAATGGATAGGTTATATGCATGGCATCAACAGGATCAGCCTGCTGGTTTTTATCCTCTGTCTTATCATTCTTGCTATTAAATTGCTGAGGAAATAAAAGTGTACACAGACAGGGCTGCTTTGGCTGACGCATTGCCTCCTTCGCTGAGTAAGCGTTTCAGGGCTGCATAATCTTGCTGCAATGCTTTTATCCGTTGTTCATCGGTGAGCAATTCGTGTAACTCCTGTTTTAAGTTTTCAACCGTCATTGCTTCCTGTATAAATTCTTTTACTACCAGCTTGTCCATGATCAGGTTGACCAGTGAAATGTATTTTACTTTTACCAGCCGTTTCCCTATCTGGTAGGAAAGAAATGAACCTTTGTAACAAACTGCTTCGGGTACGCCAAACAATGCGGTTTCCAGCGTGGCTGTACCGGATGTTACCAACGCGGCTTTGGCCTGCAGCAGCAGATCATAAGTTTTATTTTTTGCCATGCCGACATTGGGGTATTGATCCGTGAACGTCTTATAAAATTCATCTTCTACCGCCGGAGCCTGCGCCACTACGAACTGATGGCCCGGAAAATATTTACACACTCCGAGCATGACAGGAAGTTTTTTAGCGATCTCCTGTTTCCTGCTCCCTGGCAGTAATGCAATAATTTCTCCTTCGAAAAAATTGTCGCTCGTTCCTTGTTCCTTGCTCCTTGTTCCTTGTGCCTTGTGCCTTTCTACCACTTCCACCAGCGGATGCCCCACATATTCTACATCCCAGTTCCATCTGTTTTTAAAATAGTCTTTTTCAAAAGGGAGTATCACCAGCATCTTATCAATACATTCTTTCATCATCTTCACCCGGTTTTCCTTCCAGGCCCATACCTGCGGACTGATATAATAGATCACTTTTAATCCCTGTTGTTTTGCCCATTTTGCAATCCGTAGATTAAAGCCAGGATAGTCAATAAGAATTAATACATCGGGTTTGTATTGGTGAATATCTTCTTTGCAGAAATCAAGATTGCGGAAAATGGTTCGCAGGTTCATCACTACTTCAGTAAAACCCATAAAGGCAAGATCACGATAATGTTTTACCAGGTCACCACCCGCTTCCTGCATTTTATCGCCACCCCAGCAGCGAATGGAAGCGGTGTCATCCAGCTTCTTTAGTTCTTTTACCAGGTTGCTGCCGTGCAGATCGCCAGATGCTTCGCCTGCTATGATGTAGTATTTCATGTCAATCCCTGCTCCACCATCTGGCGGAGCGTTTTAAAATTCGTCATTGATTAAAGAAATCTAAAGATATGAAAGATGAAATGCTCTTCATATTCAAACCTGATGGAAGGATTAGTCTTCTTTTAGGAGCTAGTGGTTTAATTAAGGATCTTTAACACCAGGATACCTATTCCGTATAGCAGGGTGACCAGGAAAATCCCTTTGGCCGTTTTATCACGATGGGTATTTACATATAAGGTGAACATGACGACATTGGCGAGTAAAGAGAGCGAGCCAATAGATGTAATGAGCCGGTTATTGGTAAAAACGTACTCGAGGTATTCGATGAAGGTAAGGGGCCTGAAATCGCTTCTCACAAAATAAATGACTACCAACCCCAGTGCCGGCCCTATCAATCCTAATACAATTCCCAGTTTGAGATTATCTCTTTTGAAGATCATTATTTCCAGAGTTTTTCGAGTTTGGCTTTTAAAACGTAATTCGTCAGGTCAAATTGTACAGGCACCACACTTACATAGTTATTCGCCAGCGCCCACACATCGGTATCTTTTCCTTTATCAAAGTTGACAAATTCGCCGGTAAGCCAATAATATTTGCGGCCATTGGGATCAGTTCTTTCTACAAAGTCCTCCTCGTATTTGGCATAAGCCTGTTTGCAGATCATTAATCCATTCAGTAATTCAACAGGCACCGAAGGAATATTTACATTGAAAACAGTATGCTTATCCAGTTTTGTTGTCAGCATTTTTTCTACTACCATTCTTGTATATTTCCTGGCGCCGGTAAAGTCGGCCTCAATATTATAATCCAGTAATGAAAAACCCGCCGATGGGATACTTTCAATAGCCGCTTCTACTGCTGCCGACATAGTGCCTGAATAAATAACATTGATGCTATGGTTGGCGCCATGGTTAATACCGCTGAGGCAGAGATCAGGTTTGCGGTGCAGTACTTTGTCAACAGCCAGTTTTACACAGTCCACGGGCGTGCCCGTACAGGCATACGCTTCAATATCGCCAAACACATTTACTTTATGCAACCGCAACGGCTGACCAATCGTTATCGCATGTCCCATACCTGATTGCGGTTTGTCAGGAGCCACTACTACTATCTTTCCAAGATCTTTCACCGCTTCTACAACGTTCATAATGCCGGGTGCAGAGTAGCCATCATCATTGGTGATCAGGATAACTGGCTTTCCCTTGCCACTGACTGCGGGGGCCGCGGGCTTTTTCTTTGTTGCGGATTTTTTTGTTTTTGCCATATACC